>JAIVGT010000031.1 GCA_020201485.1 Halobacteriales archaeon | reverse complement strand
GCTTGGAATCATGCGGACGGGAAGATTAGCGTCGCGGTTGAAGTGACAACTGCGAGGGCAGGGGTGCTTCGCGGAATTGGAGCCTGGAAGGCAGCGATCGATAAGTACGTTGACGCGTTCAATTACCCGCAGCTTCATGCCATCGCCTTTGCAACTTACACGGTTGACATCGGAGGAATAGTGTGCGTATCCGACCCGGGTCAAGGGCAGCTTCAGTCGCTGACCATCCCAGGCGTTGGAACCGTGTGCCTGGCTCCCCCCGACACGAGTCATCCCCTGCCCGACATCATTGTGGGCGAAGTTGGTGCCTCCCCACCGTTCGTACATGAGAATGCGGTTCTTGGGGTCACACCCGGAACATGGGTGGCAATCTGGTATATTCGCTCTTTCAACATTCCCGCAGGAGATGGGTCGTATCAAGGCCCCGTGCTTTCCCTGAGCCTGATCAGCGGCTCGGTCGAAGACCAGTACAATGTGGCAACGCATGAATTCGGCCACGCTTTTGGCGTGGGCCACGTGCAAGGTGACGGCGCACTGCTGGCGACCTCATGTACGCAAGTTACAACAATGGTTTGTCGCAGCGAAACGATGCATTTCGACTCTGAACCTCCGTGCGGTCTACGAAGGCTACAAATGGCTCGGTGGCCCTTTCATGAGGGGCACGGGCACGACGCGCAGCCCGGTCTTGCCGTGCACGCTGCCCGGCAGGCGGATGAGGCGCTTCACGTCGCTCGTCACCGGCTCGTCCGTCTCGCCCGTCATGCTCGCGAGCGCCATGTCCTGCAGGGCTTTCGCGCGCAGCACCTTGTCCATGGCGCTGCCCGTCGGGGCTTGCCCGGTCGCGCGGAAGCGCTCGAGGAAGGTCAGGCCCTCCGCGTCGCGCTCCTCGGCGTGCAGCATGTCGAGCAGCTCGCGGCACTTCTCGTCGCTCAGGCCCCAGCTCTTCAGCCGGAGGCGCGCCTCGCTGCGCTGCTGCCCGCGCAGCTCCTCCAGCACCTTCAGTTCGCCGCGCACGATGCGGCCCTGCCAGCCGGGGCCGTCGGCGCGCGCGTCGGTGCGCTTCTCGTTCACGGTGCGCTTGCCCAGCCGCTTGTGCACGATTCGCGCGCCGAGCACGCGCTCGAACTCCAGGCCTTGCCCGCTCAGGTAGTCCACGATCTCCCGCCGCTCCGCGCTGCCCAGCTGCAGCACCTCAGGCGCGGTGACGTGCACGTGGTACCCCCTGCCGCCGCTGAACACGATGCGCAGCTGCTCCGGGGCGAAGCCGAAGTCGTTGAGGAGGAAGTCGTGCACGAGGCGCACCGTCTCCCCCCGGATGACGCGCAGGTTGTCCTCGAAGCTGCGCTCCGCGCTCCCGTCCAGGTGGTCCGCGTCGAGGTCGAAGATGAGGTCCGCGCCCCGCCACGCCTTGTCCTGCATGCGCTCGGCGCACGGGTCGTCGTAGTACGCCGTCGAGTAGTAGGCGTGGGCCGGGGCTTGGCGGACGAGGTAGCGGTGCAGCTCCTCCCGCGAGGCGAAGGCGAGGTGGCGCACCATGAAGGTCTTGGCCAACCACATGAAGCCGAACTCGCGGCGGCCATGACGGCTCGGCATGGGCGGCGGGTGCGCGTCGTAGTACGCGCTGAACCGCTCGTTCGCCCAGGCCACGGTGCGGTCGATGCGCGCCTGCACCTCGGGCGGAGGCCCGGCCGGCTTGGCGGGCGGCTGCGAGGCCGGCGGCGAGGGCACGGCCACGCGCGGGCAAGGGCACGGCTTGTTCAAATCTCTTCTCTCGGCGTGGTGCCAGCGGTCGAGCCAGACGTTCGACCGGAGGACCAACAACGCTCGGCAAAGAGTCAAGGGCGCCGGCGAGAAGGCGCTCCCCAGGAGCGGCCGCGTCGGCGCCCAGCGCGGGCGCGGCCGACGAGGGGAATCCGTCATGGACGAGGACACCGACACCACGAAGAAGAAGAGCCCCACGAGCTACCAGGAGCTCGGGCGACTGGGCGGCCAGGCACGCAAGCAGCAGCTCGGCCCGGAAGGCTACGCGGAGCTCGGCCGCAAGGGCGGCGAGACCGTGGCGCGCAAGCGCGGACCGGAGTTCTACGCCGAAATCGGACGCAAGGGCGGCGAGGCGCGGCGCGAGCAGCTCCGCGGCGCGCGCACGCGCGCCGGCACCGAGGAAGAGGGCGGCTGAGCGCCCGGCCCCGCAGGCGGCCCGGACGTCGCGCGGCAAAACGCTATCGCGCCTTCCGCGAAACCTCTTGCCAAGGCCGTGGCCGTACTGCGTTGGGAAGCGGCCCTCGCAATCGCGAGGAACGCCGAGATCCAGTCAGGCCGGTCACGACCTGCTTTCCTTTCATCCTTCGATGGCGAGCATGGCTCCTGGCCCTTGCGGCGGAGGGCCCGGCTCGCTCTCCGGAGACTCCGGCGGTTCCTTTGAAGGCCCGGGCTTCCTTCGGCGGAAGCATCTCCGGAGGCGATGCTTCATCACGCTGCGCCGCGGTCGCGCCCGCGGAACCATGGAAGTGCGCAAGCTGCAGCTCACGGGCGGGAGCAGCATCGCCATCACCCTGCCCAAGCGCTGGGTCGAGGGCTCGGGCCTGAAGGCGGGCGACGCCGTGGGCTGCGTCGTGCGCCAGGACGGCTCTCTGCTCGTCACGCCCCGCCCGAACCGGAAGCGCAGCCCGCAGAGCCTCGACCTGGAGCTGGGCAAGGAGAGCTCGGAGCACCTGTTCCGCCGGCTCGTCGGCGCGTACCTCAACGGCTACGACATCATCCAGGTGCGGGCCAAGGCCAGCCTCACCCCGGAGCAGCGCAGCACGGCGCGCAAGGCGGTGAAGCGCGCCATCGGCCTGGAGGTCGTGGACGAGGGCCCGCACAGCGTCACCATCCAGGACTTCCTCGACCCCACGGAGTTCCCGCTGGAGAAGGGGCTGCGGCGCATGGCCGCGCTCGCCCAGGCCATGCACACCGACGCGCTCGTCATGCTGCAGGAGCCGGCGCGGGCCGACCCGGCTGGCCTGGAGGAGCGCGACAGCGAGGTGGACCGCCTGCACTGGCTCATCAACAAGCAATACCACTCCCTGCTGCGGGACGCGCGCCTCGCCGAGCGCTTGGGCATGACGCCGAGCCAGGCGCTGAACTTCCTGCTCGCGGCGCGCCAGGTGGAGCGCGTGGCGGACCACGCGAAGCGCATCGGCGACAACGCGGCGGAGCTGAAGGGCGTGCGGCTCGACCGGCCATCGCGAGGAAGGTCCACGCCCTGGGCGAGCAGAGCCTGGCCGTGTTCCGCGACGCCGTGGCCGCGTTCTTCAAGAAGGACGCGCAGGCGGCGAACGACGCCATCGACCGGGCCGATGCCCTGCACGCGGCGAAGCGCGCCCTCGTGCACGAGGTCATGGACCTGAAGGGGCCGAGCGCCGTCGCCCTCGCCTACATCCTGGAGTCCATGGAGCGCACGGCCAGCTACGGCGCGGACATCGGCGAGATCGCCATCAACCACGTCGTCGCCGTCGCGGGTGGGGAATGAAGCGCGGCCCGCTCCTCGCGGAAGTGGCGGGCGCAGGCCTCATCGTCCTCCACGAGCACCACCTCTTGCCCTGGCGGCCCGCCCTCTCGCCGCATGGAACGAGACAGGTTCAGCCTCTCGGGACTCTCCGGAGGCAATCCTGATGCCCATGGCTCCTCCTGACCGCACCATGGGCCTGAAGGAGCTCCTCCTCCCGCAGGAAGCGAAGTTCTTCGACCTGTTCGAGAAGCAGGCCGACTTCATGGTGAAGGGCGCCGAGGCGCTCGTGGAGGGCCTGGAGAAGTGGGAGAACCCGCCCGAGATCCGCCGCCGGCTCAAGGACATCGAGCACGAGGGCGACAAGGTGGTCCACGACATCTACGAGGCGCTGAACCAGACGTACATCACGCCCATCGACCGCGAGGACATCAGCGCCCTCACCAGCTCGCTCGACGACGTGCTGGACTTCACCTACGCCACGGTGAACCACATGGTCCTGTATGACATCCAGAAGGTGCCCGTGCCGCTCCTCGACGTGGCGCGCATGCTGAAGGAGCAGACCATCCACCTGCGCAACGGAGTCGTTGGCCTGCGCACGCTGAAGGACCGCGCGCCGCTCGACCGGGCGCGTGTCGAGGTGAACCGCTTGGAGAACCAGGCGGACGAGGCGACGAACCGCGCCATCGCCGACCTGTTCCGCCCGGCCGAAGGCAAGGACCCGTTCTTCGTCATGAAGATGAAGGACATCTACAACTACATCGAGACGGCGACGGACAAGGCCGAGGACTGCGCCGACGTGCTCGGCGACATCGCGGTCAAGCACTCCTGAGGCACCATGGTCCTCGAGTTCGCCCTCGCCATCCCGCCCCTCATCCTGCTGACCATCATCGTCGCCCTGGCGTTCGACTTCAGCAACGGCTTCCACGACACGGCCAACGCCATCGCCACCGTCGTCGGCACGCGCGTGCTCACCCCGCTCCAGGCGGTGAGCCTGGCCGCGGTGTTCAACCTCCTCGGCCCGTTCGTTCTCGGCACGGCCGTGGCCAAGACCATCAGCAGCGGCATCATCCCCGAGGACGTGGTGAAGAGCGCCGGCACCGTCCTCCTCCTCGGCGCGCTCCTCGGCGCGCTGGTGTGGAACATCATCACGTGGAACTTCGGCCTGCCCACGAGCAGCTCCCACGCGCTCGTCGGAGGCCTGCTGGGCGCGGGCGTCGCCGCTGCCGGGCTGCACGGCGCGCTCTGGCCGAGCGTCGAGGAGTGGCGCGCCACGCTCGAGCTCGCCGGCCTGGCCGTCATCCTCGGGTTGGGCGTTTGGGCCGTGCTCCGCCTCGCGTCGCGCGACTTCGTCCTGCCCCAGCATGCGCCGCTCTTCGCCCTCGCCGGCGTGGCCCTGCTCATGCCCGCCGCGGTGCTCCTCGGCTGGCTCAAGCTGAGCGGCATCGGCAAGGTCGTGGTGTTCATGGTCGTGAGCCCCATCATGGGCCTGGCATCGGGCTTCGGCCTGACCGTGCTCGTCCGCCGCGCCGCCATGAACGCCCGGCCGGAGGGCGCGAACAGCCTGTTCCGCAAGCTGCAGCTCCTCAGCAGCAGCTTCCTCGCCCTGACGCACGGGACGAACGACGCGCAGAAAACCATGGGCGTGATCACGGCGCTGCTCTTCGCCGGCGGCCTGGTGGGGACGGCGAGCGTCGTGCCCCCGTGGGTCATCCTTGCGGCGGCCGGGGCCATGGGCCTGGGCACCCTCGTCGGCGGATGGCGCATCATCAAGACGATGGCGACCGGCATCACCACGCTCCGCACGTACCAAGGCTTCAGCGCGCAGGCCAGCGGCGGCGTGGTCCTGACCCTCATGGCGCAACAAGGCATCCCGGTGAGCACGACGCACGCCATCGCCACGAGCATCATGGGCGTGGGGGCGACGAACCGCATGAGCGCCGTGCGCTGGGGCGTGGGGCGGCGCATCGTCTGGGCCTGGGTCATCACCATCCCGGCGAGCGCGGTCATGGCCGCGGTGGCGTACCTCGTCGTCCGCGCCGTGGCGTGAGCTTCGCCATTCTTCCGGGGTCGCAGAATGCAACGAGGGAGATTGTGCACATTCGCGGCGTCGCATCCTCTCCCTTCGAGGGCTGCGCGCAGCGTGCGCACAGAACGCTCATCCGGGTGCCCGGTTTTGCTCGTCCCCGCGCCGCCGGGGAGTGGCTTGGCGCGACCCAGGGAGACCGAGGCAATGTCACGAAGCACTGGTAGGTGGGCCATTCTCGCGCTGGCGATGCTGCTGGCGCTCCCCGTGCCCGCCATGGCGACGCACATGAGCCAGTATCGTTGGACGCCCACGTCGCACGACGACCTCGGCCGCAGCGACGAGCCGAACTTCGTCGGGACGACGAGCATCCTCGGGCCGGCCGTCGGCGACAAGGTCGTCGACGCCAACCGCGATGGCGCGGCCGAGGCGTATGCCGTGGGCGCGCCGGTCGCGCCCGGCTGCACGGACAACGACGGGCGGCAGCCCAGCGGCCTGTGCGGCTTGTACAGCATCGGGGCGGGCAACGCGAACTCGCCCGCCAACCCCGTCGTCCCGCCGCACACGGCCGGCACGCAGGGCATGGGCGGCAACGCCGCGCCCGGCCGGTTCACGTCGACGAAGGACATCACGGTCCGCCTCCTCGACATGCGGTCCGACTTCCAGCTCAACCCGCCCGCCGGCGGCAGCGTGTACTTCGACTACAGCCACGCCATCGGCGACACGCCCGCGGCCGGCGTGCTCGCCGCGGCCGGCGCGAGCAACCTCGCCTTGCTGCCCGGCGGCACGGCGCACTGGGCCTGGTTCGGCGACTGGACCGACCGGAACGGCAACGGCGTCATCGACGCCATCGGCGACCAGGCGGGCAACGTGGACGCGTCGAACGAGTTCGTGTGGGCGGGGAACTGCGTGCAGTTCAACGGCCAGCCCTGCCCGCCGGGCCAGCAGTACGCCCTCAAGCTCGCGACGCCGGTCTCGATGCCGATGTGGATCTTCCCCGGCAGCCACCACGCCTACTGCTTGCAAGCGGCGGTCGGGCCTGAGTGCGGCCTCGTCGGCACGGCGGACATCCCGGCGCGCAACGCCGTGTGCTTCGCGAACGACGTGGGCGCCATCGCCACCGGGCCGGTCATCGGCGCCGGCCCGACCGACGTCGCGGTCTTCTGCGGCGACGGCGACATCCGCAACCTCGACGACTACGACCAGGACTTCGGCGGCGACATCCTCCTCGGCACGCAGGACAGCGTGCGCGTGGACCAGCTCGTCGGCGACCGCTCCGGCGACCCGGCGTTCACCACGCGGCAGTGGGTGTACGGCACGGGCTGGGCGACCTACTACTACGACCAGAGCCTGCTCGTCACGACCACGACCGTGGCCGCGGTCACGACGCAGGTCCAGCAAGACACGGGCATCCCGCAGTACTTCGACCTGACGAAGTCGTCGTTCACGGACGTGGACCGCTTCAACACCTGGTCCCCGGTCGCGAACAACCTGCTGCAGGCCTCGGCCAAGCCGGCGGTGCGCGGCCCGTACGCGCTCGCGCGCGACTCGTTCGTGCCCCTGCAGCTCGCGTCCGACGCCATCGGCAACAACCGCGTCTTCTACGACGGCTGCGACACGAGCTACCTCGTCGGCGCCGTTCCGACCGTCGGCGGCACGTGCGACGGCGTCCCCGCGATCCAGGGCTCGCTCGACGACACGACGTCGAACGCCGGCGTGCCGACCGAGCCGAACACGGCCTCGGACATCCTGCCGGGAGCGACCTTCGCCAGCGCGTGCGCCGCGGGCAGCGTGAACGCATTCAAGGGCTGGTGCAACAGCTACGCCAGCTACGCCTCCGGCTGGCACGCCTGGGTGGATGTGCAGGACTTCCCCGCCATCTTCACGAACCTGGCGTGGCGCGTGCCCGGGGCGAACTGCCTGCTGTGCGTGACGGGCGGGGCGAGCGTGCTCCCCACGCTGCCCACCGGGCGCACGAACCCGGCGGACCACCGCCAGTCGCTCGAGCCGGGCACGCACGTGTTCAGCGGCCCGGCCGGCGTGTGGCTCGACCGTCCCCAGGCGCACGCGGAGAAGGTCCTGGACGTGCCGGCGAGCGTCGCCGGCCTGGGCCTGGCGTTCCGGGACGTGCGGTACACCACCGGCCCCGATGGCTGGGTGGGCGACGTCGTCAACAACACCGGCTTCCTCGTGAGCCGGGGCTACGGCGCGGAGACGTGCCCCATCGGCGGCGCGAGCGCCTCGCATCCGTACGCGCAGTGCCACCCGTACCGCGACGGCAACGCGGACCGTCCGCCGCAGTCGTACTCGAACGTGCTGGAGAACGGCGGCGAGTTCCAGTTCGCGAGCGACGTGTCCGGCGGCAACACCGTGTCGAACCAGCTCGCGGTCGCCGTCTCCCCGGGCAGCGCCAACCCCGGCGCCGGCGACTGCTGGAACGTGCCGGTCTTCGTCTGGCGCGCCTTCGACACGTGGGAGATGGGCGACACGAACGCCATCGAGAGCTTCCAGGGCACGTGCGGGTCCGCGGCGCGCATCACGATGACGCTTGGCCGCGCCGGCGGCACGACGCGCGACCTGCTCATCCTGCCCGAGGGCAACCTCGGCCTGCAGGTCGTGAGCGTCGTGAGCGCCACGGTCACGGCCCAGCCGCCGACGATGAACGGCGTCACGCTGCCCGCGGTCACCGAGGCCGTGCAGGACCTCGACGTGTACGCGCCCTACGGGGGTTGAGCCGGCCGGAGCCCCGCCACCCTCGCGGCGGGGCCGCGCCCCCTTTCCCCTTTCTGCCAGCCCCAGCCGCACTTCGCCCCCTCGCCGAGCCGGGCGTCTTCGGACCCTCGTCCCGCGAGCATCCCTTGCAGCATATCCTCAAGACCCCATGGGCGCGTCGCCGCCTGCTTCGGGTGGCCGCCGGGGGAGTGGCGCTGCCGCCCAGCATGGGGAGACTGAGGCCATGATGAAGACAAGCGGCAGGTGGGTCATCCTGGGGCTGGCG
>JAIVGT010000219.1 GCA_020201485.1 Halobacteriales archaeon | reverse complement strand
GGCCAGGCTCTCCGCGATGTTCTTCAGGCCCTGCTCCACGCCTCGGTCGAGGTGCTGGCAGGGGTGGAAGACGAGCGTGCCGACGCCGAGCTCGTGGCAGCTCTTTATCTCGTCCACGAACGCCTCGCGGCTGTACTCGGCGACGTGCCCTTCCCCGGCGAGGTTGATGAGGTAGTTCGCGTGCGTGACGATGGCCTTGACCTTGCTCGCGGCGCGCGCCGCCTCCCAGTCGTGGACCTGTTGGTCGGTGAACGGCTTCACGCCGCGCAGCTTGCGCGGGGGCTTGACGAAGACCTGCATGGCCTCGCCGCCGATCTCGGCGGCGTTGCCGAAGCCGTTCGCCGGGCCGCCGGCCACGCTCACGTGCGAGCCGAGGATCATCAGGCCCGGATGCGCAGCGCGGCCAAAGCTTTTCCCGCGGGACACAAGGGCTCAAGAGCCCGGCCCGCGCATGCGCCTGCGTGGACGCGCTCCGGGTCGCCTGCGTGCAGATGCGCCTGGGCCGGAGCGTGGCCGAGGGCGAGCAGGCCGCGCTCCGCTGGCTCGGGCGGGCGAAGGACGCAGGCGCGCGCCTCGCCCTGCTCCCCGAGTACTGGTTCCTGCCGGAGGGCGAGCGGCTCGACGCGCTCGACGCGCGCTTCGACGGACTCGATGGGTGGCTGCAGCGCGCTTCCAAGGAACTGGGCATGACCGTGGCGGCGAACGCGCCGGTGCGCGACGGCGGGCTGTGGAACCGGCTGCTCGTCTACGACGACGGCCGGCTCGTGGGGCAGCAGGACAAGGTCCACCCCATGCCCACGGAGGAGCGGTGGGGCGTGCAGGCGGCGCAGCGCATCGCGGCCTTGCCCTGGGACGTGAAGCTGGGCGGCCTGGTGTGCGCCGACGTGCTGCATCCGGAGCAGGCGCGGCTGCTCGCGCTGCAAGGGGCGGAGCTGCTGCTGAACCCGGTGATGAGCTTCCGCCGGCGGAACGACGACACGCGGGAGGCGCGCCGCGCCATGTTCCTCGCGCGCGCCTACGACAACGCCTGCTTCGTGCTCAAGGCGGGCAGCATCGCCGAGGATGGGCCGGCCAAGCTCGCCGGGCGCAGCCTCATCGCCGCGCCGTGGGGCATGCTGGCCGAGGCTCCGCGCGACGACGCGGAGGAGCTCCTGCTGGCGGACCTCGACCTGCCCCGGCTCCGGGAGGAGCGGAAGCGCAGCCTGAGCCTGGACCGCCGCAACCCGAAGGCCTACGCAGCGCTCGCCGACGCCGGCCCGCCCGCCGCGGAGCTGTGAGGGCCGCACCGCCCCTCTTGCGGGCGAGGCGCTAACGCGGGGCCTTCCGCGCGCTGCCCTTGAACTCCGCCGCCGGGTAGCGCTGCGCGTTCTTCGCCAGCTTGCGCAGCATCGCATCCTCCAGCGGGATGCCCAAGCGCTCGCTCAGCAGCAGCGTGAGCAGCGCCACGTCCGCCACCTCGTCCTCGATGCGCGCCTGCCAGGCCGGGTCGGCCCTCACATGCTCGGGTTGCGGGTCGGTCCATTGGAACTGCTCCAGCAGCTCGCCCGCCTCGATGCTCACGCTGGCCGCGAGGTTCTTCGGGCTGTGGAACTGGTCCCAGTCGCGCTCCTCCACAAAGCTGCGGAGCCGCGCGCGGACCTCGTCGAGGCCTGGCATCGCAAGCGGCCACGCAGCGGGGGCCCATCAAGGCACCGGCGGTTGTCACCGGCAACGCTTTGCCGCGCGCTCCGAACGCTGCGCATGGTCGAGCGGCACGGGCACCGCGCGGGCGAACCCGCGGGCGATGTGGAGGAGGTCGAGGCGTGGTGCCGGGGCTGCGACGCGGTGCGCACCTTTGCCCTGCAGCAGGTCGACCTGAGCGATGTCGAGCTGGCGAGCAGCACGGTGAACGTGCGCCGCGCCCTGGAAGGCGAGCCGGCCTGGGTGTGCGGGGCGTGCGGCGCGGTGCGCTTCCGCCTCGCGGACGAGGAGGCGTACGACCTCGCGGGCGCGAACCGGCGCGCCATCCTGGGCAACCCGCCCGAGGCCATGCCCGGGGGCGGCATCGTGCAGGAGGACCCGCTGTTCAAGGCGCTGGCCGGGGATGCGGTGCCGCACGAGCCGGCCACCGAGCCGATGCCGCTGCTGGACCCGAACGAAGCGGATCCGGTCGAGGACCCGGACCTGGAGCGCGAAGTCCTGCGCGAGGTCCTGGCCCAGGAGCAAGCTGAAGCACGGGCCGCGCCGGGAGATGCCCCCGCCGGAGCGCCTCCCGCCCCGCGACCCCACCGACCGGTAGGAACCCTTTTCGTTGCCCGTCCCATGTCCGCCCGAACCCCGTGGCGGACGTGCTCCTCTGGCTCGTGCAGGCGCTCTGGCTCATGCTGCCCGCCTACATCGCGAACGCGAGCGCGGTGAAGGTCGGGGGCGGCACGCCCATGGACTTCGGCAAGGTGCTGAAGGACGGCCGGCGCGTCCTCGGGCCGGGCAAGACGTGGCGGGGCTTCCTCCTCGGCGGGCTGGCCGGCACCGTGGGCGGCGCGCTGCTGCACGTGCTCGCGCCCGGCGCCGGGGGTGCGATGACCGACTTCGGGGCCGGCTGGGCGTGGCTGCCGACCGTCGCCGGCTTGGCGTGGGGCGCGCTGCTCGGCGACGCGGTGAAGAGCTTCGTCAAGCGCCGGGTGGGCAAGGAGCGGGGCGCGCCGTGGTGGGGCCCGGACCAGCTCGACTTCGTCCTCGGGGCGTGGTCGGTCGCGTTCCTCGCCGGCGCAGGCTGGGAAGCGCTCGGCCTCGGCCCGAACCCGCTGCTCGGCGCGCTGACGCTGCCCGTCGCCGTCATCGCCCTCGTGGTCACGCCCATGCTCCACCTCGGCACGAACTGGCTCGGCCACCGCTACGGGCAGAAGGAGGTGCCTTGGTGAGCGACGTGCCCCGCATCCTGCTCGAGACCGGCGCGCTGAAGTTCGGCGACTTCACCCTGACGTCGGGGCAGAAGAGCGCGTACTACGTGGACGTCAAGCTCGCCAGCACGAAACCCCAGGCGCTGCGCGCCTTGGCGCACGGCCTGGCCGCGTTCCGACACGAAGCCGACCTCCTGGCCGGCATGGAGCTCGGCGCGGTCCCGCTCACCGCCGCCGTCGCGCTCGAGACCGGCCTGCCCTACGTCATCCTGCGCAAGCAGGCCCGGCAGCACGGCACGGGCAAGCGCATCGAAGGCACGTTCGCCCCCGGGCAGCGCGTGCTCCTCATCGAGGATGTCGCGACGACGGGCAAGACGATGGTGGAGAGCATCGGCCTCCTGCGCGAGGTTGGCCTGGTCGTGGACCGCGCGGCCTGCGTCGTGGACCGCGAGCAGGGCGCAGCGGCGGCCTTGCAGGGGCTCGGGGTCGAGCTCCACAGCCTCGTCCGCGCCGAGGCCCTGCTGCGCGGCCGGGTCTGACCGGGCGAACGCTTTTCCCGGGGAAGCGCCCTCCCGCGCTGATGACCCGGGTCCTCCTCCTCGGCGGCGGCGCGCGCGAGCACGCCATGGCCCAAGCCCTGGCCAAGTCGGGCGCGGAGCTGTTCGTCCTGAGCAAGGCCCGCAACCCCGGCCTGGCCCGGCTCGCGAAGGACGTGAAGCTCGCGCCCGAGACCGATGTCAAGGCCGTGGCCGAGGCGGCGAAGCAGTGGCGCGTCGAGCTGGCGCTGAGCGGCCCGGAAGCGCCCCTCGAGGCCGGCTGCACGGACGCGCTCGCCGACATGGGCGTGCGCCTCGCCAGCCCGGGCAAGCTCGCGGCCGAGGTCGAGACGAGCAAGGCGTACCTGCGCGGGCTCATGGCGCGCCATGGCATCGCGGGCGCGGTGCGCAGCCAGCTCTTCGCTAGTCCCGAGGGCTTGAAGGACGCCATCCGCGGCTTCGGCACCGTCGCCATCAAGCCCGTCGGCCTGACCGGGGGCAAGGGCGTGAAGGTGAGCGGCGACCAGCTGCGCACGCCGGACGAGGCCGAGCAGTACGCGAAGGATTGCCTGGCGCAGCGCGTCGGCGGGACCGGCGGCGTCCTCGTCGAGGAGAAGCTGGAGGGCGAGGAGTTCACGCTGCAGGCGTTCAGCGACGGCACGCGCATCGAGGCCATGCCGGTGGTGCAGGACCACAAGCGCGCCTTCGAGGGCGACGCGGGCAGCAACACGGGCGGCATGGGCAGCTACACCGACTCCGACGGCCTGCTCCCCTTCCTCACGCGCAACGACGTGCAGACCGCGCGCGGCATCGTGCAGGAGATCGTCACCGCCCTGGCGAAGGAGGGCCGGCCGTACCGCGGCCCCATCTACGGCCAGTTCATGCTCACCGGGCAGGGCCCGAAGGTCATCGAGTGCAACGCGCGCTTCGGCGACCCGGAGGCGATGAACGTCCTCGGCCTGCTGGCGGGCGACTACCTCGAGGTGTGCGAGCAGGTCGCCGATGGCTCGCTCAAGCCGGGCGCGGTGCGCTTCGAGAGCCTGGCCACGGTGTGCAAGTACGTCGTGCCCCCCGGCTACGGCGAAGCGGGCGGCAAGGCCGGCATCGAGGTGTTCGCGGACGAGCGGGCCATCCTCGAGGACGCGGGGGCGCGCCTGTTCTGGGCGAACGTGCACGAGGACAAGGGCCGCATCACGACCGGCACGAGCCGCGCGTGCGCCGTGCTGGCCAAGGCCCCGACCCTGGCCGAGGCGGAGCGGCGGTGCGAGGCCGGCCTGCGCCACGTGCGGGGCGAGGGGCTGCGCGCGCGGCACGACATCGGCACGCAAGCACTGCTCCGCCAGCGCGTCGAGCACATGCAGCGCGTCCTGCACCAGGGGCGCAGCCGCAATTGACCGGGGCCTGGCTGGAGCGGCTGGCATGGCCCGAGGCAGAGCGCGCGCTGACGCGCGACGCCATCGTGCTCCTTCCGCTCGGCGCGGCGGCCAAGGAGCACGGCCCGCACCTCCGGCTCGACAACGATGCCGTGCTCGCGGCCAGGCTCGCCGAGCTCGTGGCGGCGCGCTTCGACGGGCCGCTCGTCGTCGCGCCCTTGCTGAGCTCCGCGTACTACCCGGCGTTCCGCGCGTACCCGGGCAGCATCACGCTGCGCTTGGAGACGGCGCGCGACGTCGTGGTGGACGTTGCGCAGAGCCTGGCGGCGCACGGTCCGCGCCGCTTCTACGTGCTCAACACCGGCGTGAGCACGGTCGAGGCGCTGCGTCCGGCGGCGGCGCAGCTGGCGAAGGACGGCATCGCGCTCCGCTTCACCGACTGGCCCGCGGCGCTGCGCCCGGCGGAGCGCCTCGTGCAGCAGGAGCGGGGCACGCACGCCGACGAGGTGGAGACCAGCCTCATGCTCTTCCTCGCCCCGGACCACGTGCGCATGGAGCGCGCGGTCAAGGAAGTGAATCCCCAGGGCAAGGGCGGCCTGACGCGCGACCCGGAGGGCCCGGGCACGTTCAGCGCCAGCGGCGTGTGGGGCGACCCGACGCTGGCCACGCGCGCGAAGGGCGAGGCGTTCGCCGGCGCGGTCGTGGAGCACGTCGTGCGCGACCTGCACGCGCTCCGGGCCCACAACGTTTAGGAGGCCCGGCCCCATGGCCGCGCGATGGCCGAGCTGGACAGCACCTACCTGTACCTCATCGGCACCGCCGGCAGCGGCAAGACGCGCCTCACGGCCGCCATGCAGCGCTGGAGCAAGGAGCACAGCCTCGACGCCATCACGGTGAACCTCGACCCGGGCGCGGACCAGCTCCCCTACGCGCCCGACGTGGACATCCGCGACTGGATCAAGGTCAGCGACATCATGGCCGAGCACGGCCTCGGCCCGAACGGCGCGCAGGTCGTCGCCGCGGACATGCTGGCCCTGCAGTCGGACGAGGTCCTGGAGGCCATCGAGTCCTTCCGCACCGACTTCGTCCTCCTCGACACACCGGGCCAGACGGAGCTGTTCGTGTTCCGCGAGGCGGGGCGGCACATCGTGGAGCGCTTCGCGCCCGGTCGGACGGCGGTGGCGTTCCTCATCGACCCGTTCCTGGCCCGCGACCCGAGCGCGTTCGTGACGCAGGTGCTGCTCGCCGCGGCGACGCAGTTCCGGTTCCGCGTGCCCATGATCAACCTCCTGACGAAGTCCGACCTGCTGAGCGAGGCGGACCTGGAGCGGACCCTTGCGTGGATGCAGGAGCCCGACCTGCTGCACGACGCCCTCGACCAGGGCGAGCGGACGATGCACCGCGTGCTGAGCGCGAGCGTGCTGCGCGTGCTCGAGGACCTGGGCACGTACACCACCCTGACCCCGGTGAGCTCGGAGACGCTCGACGGCTTGGACGACGTCGTGGAGTTCCTGAACCAGGCATTCGGGGCGAGCGAGGACCTGACGACGCGGTGAGCATGCCCGACCCTTTCGTGTTCCGGCAGCGCATGCTGCTCATCGGGGCCGTGTTCTTCGCGAGCGCCATGACCGGCCAGTTCCTGCGCGACGTGGTGTTCGTGCTCTCCTTCGACCTCGTGGCGCTGCGCGTGCTCGCGGCGCGGCGTTGGCAGCCGTGCTCATCGTGGCGTACTTCTCCGTGCGCTCCGTGATCGCGGCGGGCGGGCGGCGGACTAGGCCAGGCCGCGGTTGATGCGCAGCATCTGCTCGGCGCCCGGGATGGGCGGCAGGTCCTGCACGGCGTAGGCGACGAAGTCGCCGAGCGTCTTCGGCTTCAGGCCGAGGTTGTGCCGCCGCTCGAAGCCGATGGTGCTGCTCGGCTTCGGGCTGAGCCACTTGCCGCACGAGGAGCCGGCGTAGTGCGAGGGGAAGACCTCCACGCCGTCGTCGAGGCGCGTGAGCAGCTTCTGCAAGGAAGCGTGCAGGTCCTGCGCCGCGGCCTGCCGGGGGTGCGTGCCATGCACGCCCACGTCCGGCCGGCCCACGTCGCCCACGAACAGCGTGTCCCCGGTGAGGACGAACCACGGCTCCTCCGGCGAGCGCTTCAGGTCGCGGACCGCGACGCACACGCTCTCCGCGGTGTGGCCCGGGGTGTGCAGCACCTCCAGCTCCACGCGGCCCAGCTTTAGCCGGTCTTGGTCGTTGAGCCCGTCGAAGCCCTGCGCGTCGGCGGAGGTGTGGAGCATGTAGGGCGCGCCGCTGAGCTTCCCCAGCTCCCGGCCCGTGCTCCGATGGTCCGCATGGAGGTGCGTGTCGACGATGTGCGTGACTTGCATGCCGTGGTGCTGGGCGATGTCGAGGTAGCGCTGGGGCGGGAGGAAGGGGTCGATGACAGCGACCAGGCCCATGGACGGGCAGCCGACCAGGTGCGTCAGGCAGCCGTGCCCGGGGTCGGCGAACTGTTCGAAGTACATGGGTCCTGCTCCAGATGCACGGCCCTGGACTTGACCACGCCGCTTGTCCCTCCGGTGCAATGGCCTAGGCGGGCAGCTTCGCGTCCCGCCGGCCCACACCCCAGCGCCGCTGCACGGCGACCTCGAGGCGGCCGAAGGCGAGCCGGTCCGCCGCCAGGCCCACGGCGACGATGACGAGCATGACCGCCATGACGAGCGGCAGGTCGTTCAGCTCCCGGCCGAACATGAGCAGGTGCCCCAGACCGACCGTGCTGTACACCATCTCCGCGGCGATGAGGGATCGCCAGGCGAAGCTCCAGCCCTGCTTCATGCCCATGGCGATGCCGGGCAGGGCCGCCGGCAGGGTGAGGTGTAGGAGCAAGGCATGGCCCCGCGCGCCGAGGTTGCGCGCGGCGCGCTCCCAGGTGTGCGGCGTCTGGTGGATGGCGGTGCTCGTGGCGACGGCGATGGCGAAGACCGTGCCCATGACCACGACGAAGGTGATGGCGGTCTCGCTCAGGCCGAACCAGATGAGGGCCAGGGGGAGCCAAGCCACGCTGGGCAAGGCCTGCAGGCCGAGGGCGACGGAGCCGAGCGTGCTCTCCGCGATGCGGGAGCGGCCCATCCACAGGCCGAGGCCCAAGCCGAGCACGAGGCCGATGCCGTAGCCGAGCACGAGGCGCATCACGCTCGCGGCCAGGCCGGCGACGAGGCCGCCGCTCTGCGCCGTGCCCCACAAGGCGCGCAGCACGTCGGTGAACGCCGGGACGAGGTAGCGCGGCCAGAAGCCCATGCGCGCCAGGGCTTCCCATCCGCCGAAGAGCAGGAGGAGGAAGAGCACGCCCGCCCCGAGGTGCTTCCACCACGCGCGGTCGGGCCGGGGCAGGCGGAGGGTGCTGCGCCGCAAGGGCTGGGCATGGCGCGGGTCGCCCATCATGCTGCTGCCTCCACCGCGGCGTGCAGCTCCTGGCGGAGGGAGCGGGCGACCTGCATGACCGGGTCGTCCTCGATGTGCCGGGGGCGCTCGGCGTGGACCTCGCGCTCCGCCACGATGGTCCCCGGGCGGGGGCTCATGACGAGCACGCGGTCACCGAGGCAGGCGGCCTCGCGGATGTTGTGCGTGACGAACAGCGTCGTCGTACCCGCGCTCGCCCACAGCTCCTGGAGCGTGGCGTGCAGGCCGTCGCGGGTCTGGGCGTCGAGCGCGGCGAACGGCTCGTCCATGAGCAGCACGCGCGGGTGCATGACCAAGGCGCGCGCCAGCGCCACGCGCTGCCGCATGCCGACGCTGAGCTCGTGCAGGAGGTGGTGGCTGAACTGCTCCAGGCCGACGGTCTTGAGCTGCTCCATGGCCTGGGCGCGGCGCTCGGCCTTGCCCACGCCCTGCATCCTCAGGCCGAAGGCGACGTTGTCGTGCACGCGCAGCCAGGGGAAGAGCGCGCCCTCCTGGAACATGACGAGCCGGTCCGGGGCCGGGCTCTCGACCGGCTGGCCGTCGATGAGGACCTCGCCCTCCTCGGGGGGCTCGAAGCCGGCGACGAGGTTGAGCAGGGTGCTCTTGCCGCAGCCGCTCGGGCCGAGGATGGTGACGATCTCGCCCGGCATGACGCGCAGGCTCACGTCGCGCAGGGCGAGGGTGTGGCCCTGCTGCGTGTCGTAGGTCTTGCTCACCTGGCGCAGCTCGACGCGGGGCTCGGTCATGCGCGGACCTCCGTGAGATTGCGGGCGGCCAGGGCCTGGTTCAGCACGCGCAGGTCCCAGAGCCGGGCCATGTCGGGCGCGCCCTGCACCAGGCCGAGGTCGGCGCTCCACTGGGCGTAGGTGCGCACGCTCTGCGCCGCCGGGTCCCAGGAGGCGTTGATGTGCGACATGGACTCCACGGCCTCGTCCTCGCGCAGCGGCTTGGTCACGTTCGACAGCTCGCGCTGGATGCTCGCGCGCGCCGCGTCCGGGTGCTGCTGCACGAACAGCTCCGCCTCGATGTGCGCGTCGAGGACCTTGCGCAGCTCCTCCGGCTGGTCCCGGGCGAAGCGGGCGCTCGCCACGACGTGCGTCGTCTCGAACAGGCCGCCGGGCCACAGGCTGCGCTCGTCGAGGAGCACGCGACCCTTGGCCTCGTGGACGAGGCGCGTGACCCAGGGCTCCGGGACCCAGGCCGCGTCGAGCTCGCCCTTCTGGAACAGGGTGAGAATGTCGGAGTTGGGCAGCGCGGACAGGCGCACGTCGCCGCCCTTGTCCTCGGTGCGCAGGCCCTTGGCCGCGAGCTCGTGGCGGAAGGCGATGTCCTGCGTGTTGGCCAGGCCCGGGCTGGCGACGCGGTGCCCGGCGAGGTCGGTGACGTTGTCGATGCCGGCGCCCTCGCGGACGACGACCGCCGCTCCTCCCGCCGTCGCGCCGGCGACGACGCGCAACGCCTCGCCGTTCGACTTCGCGAAGGCGTTGATGGTCGGGCCGGGTCCGACGTAGGTCACGTCGAGCTGGCCGGCGAACATCGCCTCCATGGCGTTCGGCCCAGCGTCGAACTGGACGAACCTCACCTTGCCGGCGAGATGGGAGGCGAAGATGCCATGCTCGATGCCGACCAGCGCGGCGGCATGCGTCACGTTCGGGAAGAAGCCGATGCGCACGACGTCGCTCGGCCCCTGGTTGGCGCAGCCGGCGAGGACCGTCCCGGCAACGAGGGCGAACGTGAGCGCGGCAGCGGCCCGGCGCATGGCCCGGGAACAATGTCCGCGCAAGGCCAAAGCCTCCCTACATGCACCCATCCGTGCGAGTTCGGCGCAATCT
>JAIVGT010000392.1 GCA_020201485.1 Halobacteriales archaeon | reverse complement strand
CACGGAGCACGGGCCCATGGCCCCGCTGCTGAAGGGCCTGGCGCAGCTCACCCCGGAGGCGCAGGAGGCTTGGCTAGCCCCGTTCCGCAAGGCGTTGCAGCAGGTGCCGAGCCTGCCGCGCGAGGAGGAGCGCGACCTGGTGCAGATGAAGATGCTCGGCTGCATGGGCCGCGCCTTCTACACGCCGCGCAACATCGGGCATTTCGGCCTGGGCTCGACGTGCTATTCCCACTTCACCAGCCCCATCCGCCGCTACCCCGACCTGGTGACGCACCGCATGCTGCGCTGGCTCCTGCGCGGCCAGCAGGGCGAAGCGCCGCACACGAACGAGGACCTGGAGGAGCTCAGCGTGCACTGCTCCGACCAGGGCAGCGCGGCGGAGGGATTGGAGCGCGGCGTGGTGGACTGCGCCATGGTGTTCGCGACGCGCAGCCAGCACATGGAGGGCGCGCTGCGCGGCCTGGTGAACGGCATCAGCAAGGGCAGCGTGTTCCTCAGCTTCCCCGGCGGCCTGGAAGGGCGCTTGCTCGTGAGCGACGTGCCCGGGGGGCCGTACGCCGTGGACGAGCACGACAGCATGCTCTACCAGGGCGAGGTGGAGAAGCCGGTCCAGGAGGAGGAGTTCGAGGGCCTGAGCTGGCGCGAGCAGCTCAACCCCGACGGGGAGCGCGTGCGGGTGCGCGTGCGGCTCGGCGACTGGCTGGGCGTGCAGCTCGTCGGCCGCGACTACGTCGACGGGCGGGTGCGCACGAAGCTCACCGCGCACCTCGACGTGCAGAAGGGCGTCCGCCTCGCCTGACATCGGCACGTTCAAGGCCGCGCCCAGGATTGGCCGCGCATGCGCCTCGCCCTCGTCGCGCTCGCGTTGCTGCTCGCCGGATGCGCTGCGCCCACCGAGCCCGCGCCCGGCACGGGCGAGCCGCCGCCCAACCCGCAGCAGCTCGTGATGCTCGCCATGGAGCGCCTCGGCACCGACCTCGGCTCGAAGGGCGCGTTGAGCAGCCTGCACGGCGACATCGCCTCGGAAGGCGAGCGCGGCACGTTCGACCTGCAGCTCGGCGCGGATGACACGGACCGCATCCACATCGACCTCCCGCCGCTGAACGTCACGCTCTGGTGCCATGCCGGGCAGGGCGCGGTGGCGTTCGGGAACCGCACGCTGCTCGCCGGCGGCTCGTGCGCGGACGAGCGCGGGCAGGTGCGCGCGAACCTCACCGGGGAGGCGCGGAGCGTGGTGAGCGTGGCCCCCGAGGGCCAGGGCTGGGTTGCCCTCGTGCGCGAGACGAACGAGACGGGCGAGGCGCACAACGCGACGGTCCACCTCGACGCGCAGGGCCGCGTGGCGCGCATCCGCCAGGAGCAGGAGGGCGGCACGATGGACATCGCGCTCACCTACGGCCCGCGGCAGGCCATCGCCTTGCCCGAGGTCAAGGTGCCGGCGCGCGTGAACCACACGACCGGCTTCGAGCGGGGCACGCTGTGGTGGAACGTGAGCGAGGCCCAGGACCGGCCCGCCCTCCGCCAGCTCGAGGTGCGCGTCAGCGACACCGACGCGAACGCGACGCGGCTCGCGACGTTCCCCTTCGGCCCGGCGCACCAGGAGCGGGCGGGGTTCACCCTCGACGTGCGCGACGACGGCGACGGCCAGCTCGGGCCGGGCGACGGCTTCACGCTGCGCAACGCGACGTGGACGCAGGAATGGCAGGTGGATGTCGCGGTCTGGGACGTGCCGGGCGGCGGGCCGGTGGGCGAGGACGCGGTGCCCGGGTTCGACGCCGCGCTCGGCCTGCTCGCCGTGCTCGGGGCCCTCGCGTTCCGGAAACGGTGAGCCCGGCCAGGCTTCGCCAAGAGCCATTAAGGCCCGTCGAGCGCTCCACGGCCCATGCGCCTGCTCGTGGCCCTCCTCGCCCTCCTCACCGCCCTGCCCGGCGCGGCCCTCGCGTCGCACTTCAGCAGCTACGCCGCGCTGCCCACCGAGCACGACGACATGGGCAGCAGCGGCGAGCCCGATTTCCCCGGCAGCACGACCGTGCTCGGGCCCGCCGTCGCGGAGCGCGACGTGGACCTCGACGGAGACGGGGTCGCGGAGCCGTTCGCCGCCGCGCAGGGCCAGGTCCTCGCGCCCGGATGCACCGACGACGCGCAGCGCCAGCCGGGCGGGCTGTGCGGGATGTGGA
>JAIVGT010000218.1 GCA_020201485.1 Halobacteriales archaeon | reverse complement strand
GTTCGTCATGATGCGCCGCATGCAGGAGAGCCAGGCCGGCATCGAGCGCCGCCAGGTGGGCATCGTCCTCGCCGCCTTCGCGCTCTTCGTCGCCTACAACGCCCCGGCGCAGCTCGCGCGGTTCCTGGGCGGCGCGGCGGAGGCGAGCGGGAGCGAGGCCGCGCTCATCGCCGGCATCATGCTCGCGAGCGTCGTGCTCCTCGTCGCCCTGGCGGCGCGGCTCGTCCCCGCCGCGCGCGAGCCAGGCGAGGCCGGCAGGGATGCGCGCCGCGTGCTCGCCGCCATGGGGCTCGCGTTCGCGTTGGCCGCGGTCAGCCTGGCGGCGAGCGCCTTCGCCGGGGTGGAGCTGGAGCTGCTCGGCCTGGTGCGCTTCGGCTCGGTCGGGCTCATCGCCTACGGCATCGCCCGCTACCAGCTCTTCGACCTCGACCTGCGCGTGAAGCACGCCGCGGCCTGGGCCGGAGCTTTGCTCGCAGCGGGCGTGCTCGGCTTCGCCGCCTGGACGCTCCTGCGCGCGACGGCGGGGGTGGGCGAGGTCGCCGCCGTGCTCGTCGGCCTGGCCGCCGCCGTTCCCCTGTTCCGCGTCGCCACGCGCCTCACCGACCGCCTCGCCCCGCACGTGAGCGCCGAAGGCGAGCACCTGTACCTGCGCAAGCTGGACGTGTACCGCGCGGCGCTCGAGGACGCGCTGCGCACGGGGAAGCCGGTGGACGCGGGTGACGCGGAGCTCGCCGCCGTGCGCCAGCAGCTCGGCCTCGGCCTGCGCGACCACGGCGTCGTGGCCAGCCTGGCCTTGTCGCGCGCCGCTCCGGAGCCGATGGCCGACCTGCGCGTGGGCGGGCTCGCCTTCGGGCGGTACCAGGTTCGCGCCTTGCTGGGCGAGGGCGGGTTCGGCCGGGTGTTCCTCGCGCACGACCGCGTGCTCGACCGGGACGTGGTCGTCAAGGAGCTGCAGCCGCGTTGGCGGAGCGAGCCGCGCATCGTCGCCACCTTCCTGCGCGAGGCCCAGGTCGCGGGCCGGCTCCGCCATCCGAACATCGTCGCCATCCACGACGTGCGGGAGCAGGCCGGCCAGGCGTGCATCATCATGGAGCACGTGCCGGGCGGCACGCTGCAGGACGCGCTCGCCCCTGGCCCCCTGCCCGAGGCGGAGGCGGTGCGCATCGCGCGCTGCGTGCTCGGCGCCCTCGCCGCGGCGCACGCGAAGGGCGTGGTCCACCGCGACGTCAAGGCGGGGAACGTGCTGCTCGGCCCGGGCGGCGAGGTGAAGCTGACCGACTTCGGCATCGCCCAGCTCGCCTCGGAGGGGCAGGAGCGCACGGCCAGCGGCCTGACCTCGGCCGGGTTCCAGCCGGGCACGCTGGCGGCGATGAGCCCGGAGCAGGCGCGGGGCGCGCCGGTGGACGCGCGGAGCGACGTGTACGCGGCCGGGGCGCTGCTCCACCGCATGCTGACCGGCCAGCCGCACGTCGACCTGGCCGGCCTCGACGAGCTCGCGGCGCGCAACGCCATCGCGGACGCGCACCCGCCGGCGATGCCCGCGGTGCGCGCCGACTTGCGCGCGACGGTGCGGCGCGCGCTCGACCCCGAGCCGTCGCGCCGCTTCCCCACGGCGCGCGCCATGGCCGATGCTTTGGCTCATGGCCCGCAGGCCCCGGTCGAGCGGTAGCGCACCCGGCCGGGCGCGCCCTGGCGGTCCACGAGGCCGGCGCGCGCCAGGCGGTCGAGGTGCCAGCGCACGCCCGTCTTGCCCATGGGCAGCCCCTGCGCCACGTCCCGCAGCGGAGCCGCCTGGCCCAGGTCGTCGAGGCGGGCGAGCACGAGCCGCGCCCCCGGGCTGCCGGCGAGCGCGCGCGGGGAAGCGCACGCCCCGGTGGCGACGCAGTGCCGGCGCTTGCCCCGCCGCTCCGTGCGCACCAGGCCGGCGGCTTCGAGCCGGTCCACGTGGTACTTCGCCACGGAGTGCGCCACGCCTGCGGCGCGCGCCACCTCGGCCAGGCTGGCGCCGGGCGCGGCGCGCACCGCGGCGAGCACGGCGTCGCGCGGCCGGGTCACGGCAGCGCCGCCACGGCCTGCCCCACCAGGGGCACGGCCAGCCCCTGCTGCGCGAGGATGCGTCCCTCCTGGTCGCGGACCTCGGCGCGCACGACGAGCGCGTTGCCCGTGTCCTGGGGGCGCGTGGGGTCGGTGGGCAGGGCCACGGTGCACGCGTCGCCGACCGCGACGAGGCAGACCGGCGCGAGGGGCGTGCTCCGCGCCGCGAGCACGATGCGGACCGATGCGCCCTCCTCGACCGCGACCCCGGGCAGGTGGAGGAGCGCCGCGTCCAGGCGGGGCAGCGCGACCCCGCCGGTGAACACGGTGATGGGCGGCAGCTCCTGGCCGGCGAGGCTCGCGCGCAGCGTGTAGGTCGAGGCGCTGCTCATCGCGCCCGCGACCTGCAGGACGTCTTCGTCCACGGCCGGCGTGGCCTCGTCCACGGCGAGGGGCACGGTCTCGTCCGCGAGCGTGCGCTCGGTCGTGCCGTCGGCGGCGGGGCACGGGTTGCCCAGGGCCGGCGCGAGGCCTGCCGGCCACGGGCTGGATGCGCTGCACGCCTCGGCGCTGGCCGGGCCTTGGCCGACGGCGTTCCCGGCCGTGACGCGGTAGTGGTACGTGGCCGTGGCGTCGGGCAGGCCGAGGAGCGTGCCCGGCGTGTCGGTGAACGCGCGGGCGGTGGTGAAGCCCACGTCGCGCTCGTCGCCCACGCCCGTTCCCCGGTACACGTGGTAGCCGAGGAGCGGGATGCCGCCGGTCGCCAGGGGCGCGTCCCACGCCAGGCGCACGCGCCCCGCGGACAGGCTTGGGGCGTCGGGCCGCGCCTGCAGGCTCGCGGGCGCGCCGGGCAGGCTCGGTGCCGAGACCATGACCTCCGCGCTCCGCGGTCCTTCGCCCGAGCCGCCGACCGCGCTCACCCGGTACCATCGCACAGCGCCGTCCGGGAGGCCGCTGTCCACGAACGACGGCACCGTGCCCACTTGGCGGAGGAGCGTCTCCTCGCCCGGGGCGTCGCCGCGGTAGATGCGGTAGCCGATGGTGCTGCAGTCGTTCCCCGTCCGCTCCCAGGCGAGGCTCACCTCACCCCGGCCGGGGCCGGTCGCCGCCAGCAGGCCGCTCGGGGCCGGGGGCAGCGGGTCGGACGAGGGCGCATCCGTGCGGAGGTAGTCGAGGTAGAGGTTGATCCACTCCGGGGCGCTGCCCGTGTTCGCGTACTCGACGCGCAGCGTGTGGTGGCCGGCGGCGATGGATGCCGGGGCCGGGAACGCGTTGAAGACGAAGGCGTTGCCCGTGCCCACGAGCCGCGCGGCCGAGGCGACCTCGGTCCCGTCCGCGAGGACGCGGAGGTTCGCCGGGAAGGGGTCGTCCAAGGAGCAGAAGCCGGTGAAGCGGGTCGCCGTCGCCAAGTCCACGTCGTACGTCAGGCCGCATCCGGCGTGCGGCGCGAAGGCGTACTGGCCCGCGCTCGTCCGCGCGTCGTCCATGACGCGCGTGTGCTCCCCGTCGAAGTCCGGGTCGCATCCGCCGTCGAGAGCGGTGTAGGATTCGCCTTCCAGCCTTCCTTCGGGCGTCACGCCCGCCGCATGGCCCGCATGGCCCGCCGCGAGCCCACCGAGCCCTCCGATGCCGAGCAGCACGACCGCCAACCACGTCCAAGCCGAGGATTGCACCTTCGTAGCCTCCGACGCGGACACGGGCGTGCGTGCCAAGAAGCCCGGCCATGGCCCTGCTTGGGCGGACAAGCGGGTGGTTGCGAGCACGCTGCGCGCTTACCTTCCCCCACGGGTTCGACGAGCGGCTGGCGAAGGCGATGCCGGGATGGGCGCGCGCTGTCCGCGGGGGCACCATAGCTATTTGGCGCGCGGCGCGGGTCCCGGCCCATGCGCTCCGCGTTCCGCCCCGACCTCCTCAAGGACAAGGTGTGCCTCGTCACGGGCGGCGGCACCGGCCTCGGCTTCGCCATGGCGGACGCGTTCGCAGCGCACGGGGCGCACGTCGCCATCGCCTCGCGCAAGGAGGAGCACCTCAAGCCGGCGGCGGAGCAGTTGGAGAAGCACGGCCAGAAGGTCTTGTGGCGCACCCTCGACGTGCGGCAGCCGGACCAGGTGCAGGCGCTCATGGACGGGGTGCGCGACGAGCTGGGCGGGCTGGACGTGCTCGTGAACAACGCCGCCGGGAATTTCCTCGTCGGCGTGGAGGAGCTGAGCCCGAACGGGTGGCGCGCCGTGCTCGGCATCGTGCTCGACGGCACGTTCTACTGCAGCAAGGCGGCCTTCCCGATGCTCGAGGAGCGGAAGGGCAGCATCATCAACATCGTGGCGACCTACGCCTGGACCGCCGCTCCTGCGACTGCCCACAGCGGCGCGGCGAAGGCCGGCGTGCTCAACCTCACCGGCACGTGCGCCGTGGAGTGGGGCCCGCGCGGCGTGCGCTGCAACGCCATCGCCCCCGGCCCCATCGACACGCCCGGCGCGAGCGGCCAGCTCTTCCCCACGCCCGAGCTGCGCGAGCGCGTGGCGAAGATGGTGCCCATGGAGCGCTTCGGCGAGCAGGACGACATCGGGCAAGCCGCGCTGTACCTGGCGAGCGCGCCCTACGTGACCGGGGCGTGCCTCGTCGTGGACGGCGGGCTGAGCATGGGCTCGACCCGCTTCCTCCACGGCCCGGAGTGACCCGATGGGTTCGGGAAGGTGCCGACATGGGGCGCAACCCTATTTGACCCGGACCGCGCCTGCCCGCATCATGGCGGTCTCCTTGGAACCCCGGCGCGTGCCCGTGCCCGCCCCCTCGGCGCGCCGGCTGAACAACTTCCACACCGCGTCGCAGGGCCGCGTGGCGAGCACGAAGGACCTCAGCCCGAAGCAGCTCGACGACCTGCTGCGCAAGGTCCTGCCCTCGCTCCATTTCAGCTCCACCTACCAGTGGGACGCGCGCATCAACGGCATCGTCGTGCGCTTGGTCACGAACAGCCCGCACCAGGCGGACTTCTGGCAGGAGAACTGGTGGCCCGGCCCGAACGACGACAGCGTGCAGCCGCAGGCGTTCATCTACAGCGTGAGCGGCGTGCCGGGCATGGACGCGCACGCCTACTACTGCCCGGACCGCGACACGAGCGTGTTCGTCAACACGGAGTACTACGGCCAGTGCAAGAGCTGGGCCCTGGGCATGGCGGCGAAGCTCCTGGAGCAGCGCTTCCACACGCACAGCATCCACGGCGCGTGCGGCATCGTGGCGGGGCGCGGCGTGGTCATCATCGCGCCCACGGGCACGGGCAAGACGACGCAGGTCAACCGCCTGTTCCAGCACCCGGAGGGCAAGGTGTGCGGGGATGACTGGATCTACATCCGGCACCCTCCGCCCGGCCAGGAGCAGGGCTTCCACTTCGAGGTCGTGCAGCCGGAGCGCAGGTTGTACGTGCGCACGGAGAACGCGAAGGAGGAGCGCTGGCTCGAGCCCATCTTCGAGCGGTGCAAGCTGGAGAACGTGGTCGAGGACCCGAGCAAGTGCCTGCACGAGAAGGGCGAGGCGTGCGGCATCAAGGACGAGGGCAAGGAGCGGTGCTACTGGGGCTTCGCCAACGCGCGCGCCATCCTGCCCCGGGAGTGGATGCTCGGCCCGCACAAGGTCGCCGACCGCGCGCCGATGGACCTCATCGTGCTCCTGCGCCGCGACCACGAGAGCCCGGCCGAGGTCGAGCTCACGCCCGACGCGGCCATCGCCGTGCTCAAGGAGGGCAGGACCATGATCCGCCCCGGCGCGGGCCCGAAGGAGCAGTGGGGCAAGTACGGCAGCGAGCCGTGGTACAATCCCTATCTGTTGCAGCCGGACCACGCCGCGCAGGAGCGCTTCTTCCGCGCCGAGATGCAGCACGCGAAGTGCATCATCATCAACACCGGCGCGCCGGGCGAGTCCATCGGGCGCACGCGCGACCGCATCCTGAAGAACCTGCTGGGCGAGCACGGATCGGACGGCGCGGGGAAGCTGCCGCGCGCCTGAGAAGGAGCGTCAGCAGGGGCCGCATCACGGCCCCTGTTGGGCCCAAGTCCTTGGGTTCTTGTCCCGACTTGAGTGGAGCCGGTTCGACGCGCGCGGCGATAACGGTTCCGCCGCGTTCGCCGCGCCCGGCTGCGAGCCCGCCTACCGCTTCCGCTTCGTCGGCCGCTGGGCCTTGGCCGGCTTCGCCTTCGGCATAGGCTTCGGCAGCGCCACCTCGAGGAGGTCGCGCGTGCTCGTCGTCAGCTGCTCGCAGCCGTTCTTCGTGATGAGCACGTCGTCCTCGATGCGCACGCCGCCCCAGCCGGGCACGTAGATGCCGGGCTCGACCGTGAACACCATGCCCGCTTCCAGGGTCTGGTCGCTCGTCGTGGCGATGCGGCCCCCGTCGTGCACCTGCAGGCCCAGGGAATGGCCCGTGCTGTGGATGAAGCGGCCCTTGTACTTCGTGCGGTCGATGACCTCGGCGACCTTGTCGTGGACCTCTTTGCAGCTCGCGCCGGCCTTGCACAGGTCGAACCCCACCTGCTGGGCCCGCCGCACGATGTCGTACACCTCGCGCTGCTTCGCGCTCGCCTTGCCGAAGACGTAGGTGCGCGTGATGTCGCTCGCGTACAGGTCAAACTGCGCGCCGAAGTCGCAGAGCACGTAGTCGTTCTTCTGCAGCTTGCGCTGCTGCGGGGCGTAGTGCGGCTCAGCCGCGTTCTCGCCGAAGGCGACGATGGTCGTGAAGCTCGGGCCCGCTGCCCCCCCGCGCTGCATGGCGGCGTTCATCTCCGCGCTGAGCTGGCTCTCCGTCATGCCCTCGGCCAGCATCTGGGGGATCTTGTCGGCGACCTTGCTCGCGATGCGCGCCGCTTTGCGGATGCGCGCGACCTCGATGCGGTCCTTCACCATGCGCGCCTGCATCACCGCGCTGCCGACGTCGACCCACTCGGCGCCCGGCAGCGCCTCGCGCAGGCCCACCACGTTGCTGTACACCGTCTCGCGCGCGTTGAAGCCGACCTTGCTCGCGCCCCCGATGGCCTTGCTGAGCAGCTCGTTGCGCTCCTGCCGGTTGTGGAACACGAGGACTTCGGCTTCCTTGGCGCGGCGCGCGCTCTGCTCCTCCAGCTCGTTCGTGAGGATGGTGCAGCTGCCGTCGTTGCGCAGCACAGCCATGCCGCCCTCGAACAGCCCGCCCTGCACCAGGTCCGTCGCATAGAAGAACGCGTGGTCGAGGTGCGGGGCCTCGGCGTTGAAGAGGACGATGGACTCCAGGCCCTCGGGCGCGTGGGCGAAGATGCGCTGGATGCGGGACTTCATGGGCTTCCGTCCCGCGGAGGGCCAGCGGCGGCTTGAACCTTCGCGCCTGCCTCCCGGGCTCAGCGGTGGTCCACGAAGCAGCGCCACGGGCCGGAACCGCCCGGGGCAGTCGTGCCCAGGTCGTAGCTCGCGCACGTGTGCGCGTACACCGTGCCGGGCGGCGGGAACTCCAGGGGCCCGGGGGCGAGGAGCGTCGCGACCGTGCCGCAGCGGGCGAAGAACCCGTCCACGACGTCGCACCGGAACGTGAGCGCGCCTTCGGGGACGACCGGGCCGGTCGCGGGCGTGAGCCACACCTCCTTCGACTCGATGGTGCCGGTGTAGTGGGGGAAGTCCGCGGCGAGGAAGCCCGTCTGCTCGATGAAGAAGCTGAGGTGCATGCCGGTCGTGCAACCCGTGCTCGCCGGGGCGGTGCCGGTGCAACCCGCGGGATTCGCGCCGTCCGTCACGCCCGGGATGGCCACGCCGGGCACGAGGAAGTGGTCGCCCACCGGCTGGAACGGCAAGGCGTCGAGCACGTCGTCGACGATGGCCGGCTCGCTGTGGATGGCGTACACGCCTTCCGCGTCGTGATGGCCGAGGGCGAACGCCGGGGCGACGGT
>JAIVGT010000391.1 GCA_020201485.1 Halobacteriales archaeon | reverse complement strand
GCCGAACAGGAACGCCAGGCCCCCGAGGACGAGGTAGAGCAGGGCGAGGATGGTGATGCCGAGCGGCCGCGCGCGCACGCCCGCCCCGGTGGGCACGCCCCACGTCTGCGCGTGCGCCGGCGGAGGTGCCGGGGGCACGCCGCCGGTCGCGCCGGGCTCCGGGGCCGTGGGCGCCGTCGGGAAGTACGTGCCGCACGTCGGGCAGAACTTCGCGTCGTCGGCCGTGGTCTTGCCGCAGGCGCGGCAGGTCTGCATGGACTGGCACGCGGCAAGGTCAGCATCAGCCTTGCGAGACGGCGGGGGCCGCCGCGCCGCGGAACCATGCGTGCGCCCGCGCCGAGCCGAACAGATACACGTTGGCCGCGAGCGCCAGCAGCAGGCCGCCGAGCAGGAACGGCGGCGTGACCAGGTGCAGCCACGCCAGGCCGAGCACGCCCCAGCGCGCCCACCGCTTGCCCCGGTGCAGCGCGGCGCCGAGGACGAAGTACGCGAGCGCGGCCGCGGCGAGCCCGGCCCCGTAGGGCACGGCGATGTCCCCTCCGAACGGCGTCGCGCCCGGCCCGGCGGTGAGCACGAAGGCCGCGACCATGAGCGTCACGCCGCCGAGCACGATGTACACCAGCCCGAGGAGACGGACGCCGGCCGGCGGGAGCTCGTCCACGCACGCGCAGCGCGCCGGTGCCATAAGTCGCTGACGTTCGGCAAGGTGCAACCGGAAGCATGAAGCCGGTCCCAGCCCTCGCCCGCCCGTCATGAAGCTGCGGTTCCTGGGCGGCGTCGCGGAGGTCGGCCGCCTGGGCATGCTGCTCGAGGAAGGCGGCGCGCGGCTCCTCTTCGACTACGGCCTGGCCCCGAGCGACCCGCCGAAGTACCCGGAGCCATGCCCGCCCGTGGACATGGCGTTCCTCAGCCACTCCCACCTCGACCATTGCGGCATGCTCCCCCAGGTCGCGGGCAAGCACGCTCCCCCGATGGCCATGACGAAGCCGACGTGGCTCATGGCGGAGCTGCTCCAGCACGACTCGCTGAAGGTGGCGAAGGCGGAGGGCTACCCCACCCCGTACACGAGCGCGGACATCCGCACCCTCGAGGACTCCCTGGCCCTGACGAGCTATCGCGACACGCTGCCCATCGGCGGCATGGAGGTCAAGTTCCACAGCGCCGGCCACATCCCCGGGAGCACGATGTTCGAGGTGCGGGGCGAGCGCACCCTGCTCTTCACCGGCGACATGAACACCGCCGACACCGGCCTGGTGTGGGGCGCGCATCCGGTGAAGTGCGACGTGCTCGTCATCGAGGGCACGTACAGCGGGCGCGACCATCCCGACCGCAACGACACGCGCAAGCGCTTCGTCGAGCGCTGCATCGAGGTCGCGGACAGCGGCGGCATCGTCCTCTGCCCGGCCTTCGCCGTGGGCCGCACGCAGGAGATCATGATGCTCCTCGCCGACAGCGGGCTGGAGGTGTGGGTCGATGGCATGGGCCGGGAGGTGACGCATCGCCTCCTGGAATGCCCGCCCTTCCTCCGCGACCACGGCCGGCTGCAGCGCGCGCTGCGCGCGGTGAAGTTCGTGCACAGCAACCACGGCCGCCGGCTGGCCATGGAGGGCGACGTCATCGTGAGCACGAGCGGCATGCTCGAGGGCGGCCCGGCCCTGGGCTATCTGGAGCAGATGCACGACCAGGGGCGCAACGCGGTGTTCTTCAGCGGCTTCCAGGTGCCGGGGACGAACGGCCGCCGGCTCATGGAGGAGGGCATCGTGAACATCCAGGGCGTGGACGAGCGCGTGCGCTGCGCCGTGGAGCGCTTCGACTTCAGCGCGCACGCCGGGCACAGCGAGCTGCTCCAGTTCGCCAAGGCGACCGGGGCCGGGGACGTGGTCATCATGCACAGCGACAACCGCGGGCCGCTGGCGCAGGCGCTCGCCGAGATGGGCCTGCGCGTGCACCTCCCCGAGACGAACGACGACCTGTTCCCGGGCGGCGCGCCTCAGCACACGTGAGGCTGGACCTTCGCCGTCACGCTGCCCATGTGGTAGATGCGCAGCTCCTCGCGCACGTCGTACCACACGCCGTCCTGCTTGAGCTGGTAGGTGCTGAGGAAGCGCGCCGCGGTGCCTGGCTCCAGGGGCTGCTCGTCCACGGTCACCTCGCCGCCGGTGATGTTAAGCACGGCCTGGCGCGGGCCTTCCAGGAACGGGCTGGCGAT
>JAIVGT010000217.1 GCA_020201485.1 Halobacteriales archaeon | reverse complement strand
CCGTGAAGGGCGGCAAGCTCGCCGCCGCGTGCAAGGGCCGCGTGCTCGCCCTCGTGCTCAGCGACGTGCGCGACGACCACGCCAGCCTCGTCGGCAGCGGGCCGTGCGCACCGGACGCGACCACGGGGGGCGACGCGCAGAGCATCCTGCGCGCGCACGGCATCGCGGCGCCCGCAAGCGTCGCGCGCTGCCTGGAGGAGGCGAAGCCGCTCCGGCCGGGGAGCCCGGAGCTGGCGCGGGCCGCGCACGTCACCATCGGCAGCACGTACCTCGCCGCGCACGAGGCGACGCAGCACGGGACGGAGCGCGGCTACCACGGCTTCCGCATCCGCGAGCCCCTGGCCGGAAGCGCGCAACGCGCCGGCTGGCGCCTGGCGCGCATGGCCGAGGACGTGGTGAACGGCAAGACGGCGCTGCCGCGGCCGCTGTGCGTCGTGACGGGCGGCGAGACCACGGTGGACGCGCGCGGCGCGGCGGGCGAGGGCGGGCGCAACCAGGAACTCGCGCTGGCCTTCCTCGACCAGCTCCGGGTCGAGGCGACGCTGGCCGTGATGGGCACGGACGGCATCGACGGCGCGACCGGCGCCGCGGGCGCGGTCGTGGACATGGGCAGCAAGGAGCGCGCGCAGGCGCTCGGCCTCGACGCGCGCGCGCACCTCGCGCGGCACGACAGCCACGGGTTCTTCCGCGAGCTCGGCGACACGTTGTACACGGGCCCGACGGGCACGAACGTCGCCGACCTCGCCGTGCTCCTCGTGCGCTGAGCCGCGCCCCCGTTGACTACAAATAGGACCAGCGCATTCCCGCGGCTCGCTGGGCTCGTAGCGTAGCCAGGTCAACGCAGCAGACTCTTAATCTGCCTGCCAGGGGTTCAAATCCCCTCGAGCCCGTCCCCCGGCGCCGCTCCGACCGCCGCGTCCGGCGGCCCGTCAGGCGCGCATTCTCTTGTGGGCCGTGGCCTGCTCGCTCTCGCGGAGCATCGTCCGGATGCGGTTGATGTGCGCCTCGGATTCCTTCGCCCGCTCCGCCGCGGATGCGTAGATGCCCGCGTTCCCCTGGTGCGCTCCGCCGCCGTTCCGCTTCCCGCGGCGGGACGCGGGCTGCCGGGACATCTTGATGAGGAGGTTCCGGCGCTCCTCCAGCATCCGCAGGGCGACCCACAGCGTCTCCTCGATCTTGCCCGTCTGCTCGGCGAGGAGCACCGGCGCCGTGAAGGCGTGGCCGGTATGGCAGCGGAAGCGCAGCGGCTCGTCGTGGGCGATCTCCCACAGCACCCCGGAGCAGTTCGGGCAGTTGAACGCTGCGCCCTCATTGGTCCTGCTCCGATGGGGGCTCGCCCGGGAGGTTCTCCGCCATCTCCCCCGCGCACTTTCCGGTCCCGCCAAGGGAGCCTTCGTACGTGCACGTGACGTGGCCCCCGAAGAGGGACGCGAAGGCGTCGGACCAGGCGCTCATGGCGTCGACCTCCGCCTCGTCCTGCACGTCGCCTGGCGTGCGCGCCGTCTGCCGGTAGTAGATCGTTACTTGGATCTCGCCCGGATGCGAGAAGCCGGCCGTCTCGTTGTGCGGGCAGTAGTCGGGGATGTGGTCGTCGTTGCCGTCCTGCCGGGACAGGTCCGGCGGCGGCGGGGGCACGTTCGGATGGCCCCAGGACGCGTCCGGGCCGCTCGGCTGGAACAGGAGCACGGAGGGGCCGACGGTGCGGTTCCCGTCCGCCTCGAACACGCCGCAGGTGATGGAGGCGCGCCAGCGGTACACGGCGCGCGGCGCGGCGAAGGAGCCTTCGTCCGCGTCGGGGAGCGGCGCGTCCACGTGGTAGAGCGTGTGGGGCGGCTGCAGGTCGGCGGTCAGCTCCGGGTCCTCGACGCAATGCGCCGGGGCGAGGATGGTCACGTGCACGTCCTCGCTCGTGCCCGCCGACGCGTCGAAGGACGCGCCGAAGCGGCCGTGGCCGGGCGCTCCGCAATCGAACGACATCACCGCCGGCGTCGCATCCGAGATGGACGACGGGAGGTCGGCATCGTCCACGACGACCACGCCGGACGCCACGGGCGTCAGGTTGGCGACGTGGAAGCCGCCGAGGAGCGGACCCTGGAACGCGAGGCTGGCGCTCCACCGTTGCGCGAGGAACGCCGTCACCTCGTACGGGTTGAGCTGCGCGCGCAGCGGAATGGCCTCGATGTACACGTAGCCGGAGTCCTCGTCGGCGAAGTGCACCTCGACCGTGCCGTTCCTCACGTCGATGGTCTCGCGCACGTCCCCGGCCGGCATCGGCTCCCCCGTGTCGTTCAGCGGAGTGGGCAGGAGGAGCGGGATGGTCGGGCTGGTGGCGTTCGTCAGGTTCCGGATGTGGAGCTTGATCTTGAACTCGATCGGGCGGAGCACCATGAGGCCCGCCGGGCCTAGGCGCAGGACGGGGCCGACGGCGAGCGGGTGCGCGCCACCGGGCAGGCTGTCCGCGGGGACCTCGCCCAGCGTGACGCTCGTGTCGCTGTCGACCGCGCCTTCCGGGAACTCGACGGAGGAGCCGTCGGGCAGCGTGATGGTCCCGCCCGCCTTCGAGATGAGCATCGTTTCCGCCGGGCCCGTCGGGGCCACGAGGTTCGTGCCTTCGGGCTCCGCCGGCGGCTTGGGGGACGGGTTCGACGGCACGGTCTCGCCCTGGCCCAGCGGCGGCGCTTGCTCGTCCGGGATGCGCGGAGGCTCGTTCGGATTGGGCGGCACGTCCGTGCACCCCGTCAGGGCGACGAGCACGATGCACACCAGCGCTCCGAGGATGCGTGGTTCGCGCAAGCTCCCTTCCCCCAGCGGCGGCAACGGTGCGGCGGGCCATGAAGGTTGGGTCTGGCGCGACGCGCGCGGGCGCATGGGCGCGCCCGCCGACGATGCCCGCCGACGATGGCAGTGGGCCTCACGTGCGCGTGTCGCGCTCCAAGCGCTCGGCCTCGCGCTGCACCTTGCCGGCGCGCTCGCGCACCTCGCCACGCGCGCGCTCCGTGCTCCCCTGCGCGTGCAGCCCGGGGTCGTCGAGGAGGTCGCCGACCGCCTCCTTCGCCTGCCCCGCGACCTTCTCCACCGTGCCTTCGATCTCGCGCTCCGTGCCGGATTTCAAGGGTTTCTCGGCCATGGATGGGCGTGCGCGTGCATCCTTGGTGAGCATCGTGGGACGTTCGCGGCGGAAGCTTCATGGGCCGATGGCCCGGGCTCAGCTCAGCTTCACCATCGCGCCCTGCGATGGCACGCCGTTCGCGTCGAGGGCGAAGAGCAGGTAGTAGCCCTGCGGCGCCACGGCCTTGGTGGAGGGCGTGGTCAGGGTGAGCCGCTGCTGCGGTGCGTCCGCCTGGAAGGGGAGCTCGACGAGGCGCTGGTCCGTGTTCAGGCTGTGGGGCGTGGACCGGCTGGCCACGCTCGCGCCGTGGGCCTTCGCCTGCGCCATGCTCACGCTGCTCGCCGCGCTCTGCCACGTCTTCTGGGACACGGTGCTGAGCGTGCGCAGCATCGCCCGGGCCGGGTGAGCGCAGGAAGTTCCCTGCGAAGCGCCTTCCTCCCCGGTCCGGTTGGCGACGCGAGGTCCCCGCCATGCTCCGCCTCGCCCCCGTCCTGCTCGCGACCGTGCTGCTCGCCGCGCCCGTCCTGGCCGTGGTGCCCGGCGTGGTCCCCGTGTCCCCCATCCCGGTCCTGGACGAGGTGCGGAACGGGGAGTTCGAGGCGGGCCTGGCCGGTTGGAGCATTCCCCTCACCGGCTCGCCCATCCGCGTCGTGAGCCCCGGCGGCGACGCGCACGGCCAGGTCCTGAGCGTACCGGCGCTCGTCCCGAGCCCGCGGAGCAACGGCAACTGGGTGGAGCAGCGCGTCCAGCCCTACGACGTGCCGGAGCTCGTGTTCCAGGTGCGCGCGTACGTCGCGTCCGGCGCGCGGCCGGGCTACCAGGTCGCCGAGGCCATCTCGAACTGGAACCCCGCTGGCTCCTGCCTCTCCGGCGGCTGCCGCTACACGGCCTCGCTCGCCTTCACGCAGGGCTCGGTCAGCGCCGCCATCATGGACGGCGGCGCGGGGCTGTCCGCGCCCGTGCCTTCGCGCGATGCGTGGCACACCTACACCATCGTCTGGGTGCCCGTGGTCGGCATCGGCGCGTTCCTCATCGACGACGTGCCCCAGGCCGGCGTGCTCCAGGGCGTGCCCGCGTACACGGAGCCCGCGGAGTGGATCGCGGTCGGCGACGGCGCGCAGGGCGCCGGCCAAGGCTCGGACATGATGTTCGACGACGTGTCCTATGGCCCGGCCCTGGACCTGCCCGCCGGCCCGTGAGGCCCGTCGCATCCTGGCGGAAACGACAAGGCCCGGAGCCGCGATGCCCGCCCCATGTCCGCGAAGCCCCACCGGCTCCCGGAGGGCGTGAAGCCGCGCAGCTACGAGCTCCGCATCCGCTGCTCGCCGGATGAGCCGCGCTTCGCGGGCGAGGCGCGCATCGCGGTCGAGCTGGCGCAGGACGCGCAGGCCATCGAGGTCCACGCGCGCGACCTCGCGTTCCGCACCGTGCACGCCGAGCAGCAGGGGCAGCGCGTCGAGGGCCAGGTCGCGCTCCACCCGGACACGGAGACCGCGACCTTCCGCTTCCCCCACGCGCTGCGCCAGGGCTCGGCGACGCTCGACATCCGCTGGGACGCGCCCGTCGCGCCGAGCATGGTCGGCCTGTACCTGAGCCAGGATGGAGCGGAGCGATGCCTGGTCACGCAGTGCGAGGCGACCGACGCCCGCGCCATCTTCCCGTGCTGGGACGAGCCGGCGTTCAAGGCCACGCTGCAATGGGCCGTGACCGCGCCCCGCGGCCTGACCGCGCTCGCGAACGGGCCCCTCGTGCGCAAGCAGGACCAGCCCGACGGCTGGACGCGCTGGGAGTTCGCCGCCACGCCCCCCGTGAGCAGCTACCTGGCCGCGATGGCGGTCGGGAAGTTCGGCACCACGCCCGAGGTCGTCGCGGCGGGCGTGCCGTTCCGCGTGTACGCCATGGAGGGCAAGGAGCACCTCGGCCTGCCGGCGCGCGACGGCGCGGCGCGCATGCTGCCCTGGTACAACGACTACTTCGGCGTGGCGTACCGCTTCGGCAAGTACGACCAGGTCGCCGTGCCCAGCTTCAGCTTCGGGGCCATGGAGAACGCCGGCCTGGTCGTGTTCCGCGCGACGCGCCTGCTCATGGACGCGAAGACCGCCGGCTGGAAGGAACAGCGCGACATCACCCTCGTCGTGGCGCACGAGTTCGCCCACCAGTGGTTCGGCAACCACGTGACGATGCGGTGGTGGGACGACCTGTGGCTCAACGAGTCCTTCGCCGAGTGGATCGCGCACCGCTGCGTGGACAGCCTGTGGCCGGAGCACGAAGTGTGGCTCGACTTCCAGGCGCGCACGAACCGCGCGCTCGGCACCGATGCGTTGGGCGCCACGCACCCCATCTACCAGCCGGTCGCCACGCCGGCGGAGGCGGCGGAGCTGTTCGACGCCATCACCTACGGCAAGGGCAGCAGCGTCATGCGCATGCTGGAGAGCTTCCTCGGCCAGGAGGCGTTCCGGCGGGGCCTGCAGGCCTACATGGCGGAGTTCGGCGGGGCGAACGCGCGGGGCGCGGACCTGTGGCGCCACATGGCGCGCGCCTCGGACCAGCCCGTCGAGCGCATCATGGAAGGCTGGGTCGGCCAGCCCGGGCATCCCGTGCTCCACGTGCGCCACGCCGGCCAGGGCAAGCTGGAGCTGCGCCAGGAGCGCTTCCTGTCGAAGCCCGGCGCGAGCCCGGGCGGGCAGCGCTGGGACGTGCCAGTCGTGGTGCGCTACCGCGACGACGCCGCCGTGCACACGGCGCGCCACCTGCTGCGCGACGCGTCGGGCACGATGCAGCTCGACGTGCGGGGCACGCTGCGCTGGCTGCACGCGAACGCGCACGACCTCGGCTTCTACCGCACGGACCCGGACGCGACCCTCCTGGCCCAGCTCGGGCAGCACGCGCCGGAGCTGGAGCCGGCGGAGCGCGTCGGCCTCCTGCGCGACCAATGGGCCCTGGTGCGCGCCGGCATGCGCCCGCCCGAGGGCTGCTTCACCCTCCTCGGCCAGCTCCTGCCCGGGGAGCGGCACTACGCGGTCCTGGACGAGGCCGCGGGCATCGCGCGCGAGGCGGAGCGCCTGCTCGAGGTGCACGGCGACGCCGCCGCCCTCGAAGGATTGTGGGCCTGGGCGCGGCGCGTGGCCCTGCCCGTGCTCCAGGCGACCGGGCCGGACGCGCAGCCGGGCGAGGCGGCGGCGACCGGACTGCTGCGCAGCGCCGCTTACCGCATCGCCGGGGGCATCGGACGCGACCCGCGCGCGCTCCGGGACGCGCTCCGGCTCGCCGACCGGGAGCTGGCCGATGCCGCGAGCGTGGACGCGAACCTGGCGCGGGCGGTCGTGGACCTCGCGGCGCAGCAGGGCGATGCCCACCGCTTCGACGTGCACGTGAAGGCGTACCAGGCGCGGCGCGACGCGAAGCGCCCGCCGCAGGAGAGCGACCGGTACCTGGGCAGCCTCGGGGGCTTCCGTCGGCCGGAGCTCGTCGAGCGCGCCCTGGGCCTGACGCGCGACGGGACCGTGCCGAAGCAGAGCATCGGGCCCCTCCTCGTCGGCATGCTGCGCGAGCCGCACGCGCAGGCGCAGGCGTGGCGCGACGTGCAGCAGCGCTGGCCGCACCTGCGCAAGGAGCTGGGCGACAGCTGGGCGGCGCAGCTCGCGGAGTCCACCGGCTTCCTCCCGCCCGCGCACCGGGCCGAGGTCGAGGCGTTCCTCGCCGCGCACGCGCGCGACCTGGTGCAGAGCTCGGCGCGCGCCCGCGACCTGCTCACGGAGCGCGCCGCGGTGTTCGAGCGCGTCGTGCCGCCCCTCGCCGCCTGGGCGCGGAGCGCGTAGGCCTCAGCCCTGCGCATGGCGCGTGAGGTTGTCGTGGGCCCGCTGCTCCGCGGCGAGCTGCTCCTGGAGCTGGGCCATCTGCGCCTGCTGCGCCTCCAGCTTCTCGCTGCTGTCGCGCATCTGGCGCATGAGCTCGTTGTGCTCGACCTGGGCCTCGCGCACGCGCTGCGACAGCTGCGACGTCTCGTCCACGGCTTGCTGCAGGCTCACGTTCCCGTCTCCGCCGGCGCCCTGGTCGGTCACGCTCGTTCCCGAGGTCACGGGCCCCGTGCCGGGCACGGGGGGCGCGGCGCAGCCGGCGAGCAGGAGCGCGGCCAGCACGCCGAGGCTCCACGCGGTCATGGTGCGGTGCATGAGCCCGGCTGCCCAGCCAGGGAGGGCATGCTTTCTGGCACACCGCTGGGCGCGTCGGCGAGCACGCAGCGCAGCGCTCAGCGTGGCGCGCGCTCGACCCGCGCGCTGCTGGCGGAGCCCCAGGCGACCTCCGTGCACAGGCTGAGGAACAGGCCGTTCTCCACGGCCCCCGGGATGTTGTTCAGCGTGCGCTCCAGCTCCTCCGGCGCGTCGATGCCGCGCGGGAAGCGCGCATCGAGAATGAAGTTCCCGTTGTCGCTGACGAAGACGTCGCCGTCCTTCGCGCGGCGCAGGGCCGGCTCGCTGCCCAAGGCGCGCAGCCGCTCCTGGACGGGCTTCCAGGCGAAGCGCATGACCTCCACCGGCACCGGGGCCTTGGTCCCGAGGAGCGGCACGCGCTTGCCCTCGTCCACCATGATGCACACCCGCTCGCTGGCCGCGGCCACGACCTTCTCGCGGAGCAGGGCCCCGCCCAGGCCCTTGATGAGGCGGAAGCGCGGGTCCACCTCGTCCGCGCCGTCGAGCGTCAGGTCGAGCCGGGGGTCGTCGTCGAGCGTGGTCAGCGGGACCTCGAGGAGGTGCGCGAGCTGCTGCGTGGCCTCGCTCGTGGGCATGCCCCGCACCTTCAGGCCTTCCTTGCGGATGCGCTGCGCCAGCTCGTTGAGCATGATGGCGGCCGTGCTGCCCGTGCCCAGGCCTAGGGC
>JAIVGT010000390.1 GCA_020201485.1 Halobacteriales archaeon | reverse complement strand
ACCGGGCAGCGCGGCACGAGCCTGCGCTTGGCGAACGTTACCGGCCCGCGCAGCACGCACGGCGTGGTCGTGGACCTCGTGGCGAAGCTGCGCCGCGACCCGAAGCGGCTGGAGCTCCTCGGGGATGGCACGCAGCGCAAGAGCTACGTCCACATCGACGACGTGGTCGAGGCGTTCCTGGCGGCGTGGCAGCGCCAGCACAGGCCCTGCGACGCGTTCAACGTCGGCAGCGCCGACACGCTCGACGTGAAGGAGATCGCGGACATCGTGTGCCGCGTCATGGGCCTGCGCGACGTGCAGTACCAGTTCAAGCCGAGCGCGGGCGGGCGGGGCTGGCCGGGCGACGTCAAGGTCATGCAGCTCGACATCGCGAAGCTGCAGCACCTGGGCTGGAAGCCGAGGCACGGCAGCGCGGCGACCATCGAGGCCGCGGCGCGCGATGCGGCCGGGCAGCGGTGAGAGTTGCCCGCGGGAGGGAGGCTTGCAGGACCGGGACCTCGTCGCGGGCAGCCCGTCCTTGGCGCCCGACCTCCAAGGACCCGCGGCGCGGGCGCCTCGGTGCCTGAGCCCCGTGTCCCGCCGCGCTCCGGGGCCCTGGGCAAGGCTTTTTAACAGGGCGGACCTTGCCGACGCGCGGCCGCGCCCGGCGACGGCCGACTGCCCCGATAGTGTAGTGGCCTAACATAGAGCCCTGTCGAGGCTCTGCCTCGGGTTCAAATCCCGATCGGGGCGTTCCCTTGCACAGCCCTTGCCCAGCGCGGCGCTGGCGAACAAGCGTGCGCGAAGCCCCTTTTCCCTGGCAGCCGAGGAAGGCGCGATGGCCGACAAGCCTCGCCTCGCCGGGACCGCGAAGACCGCGGAGCACGTCGTGACCGTGGACAGCCTGCTGGAAGCGGCGGGCGCGCTGCGCGACATCGAGCCGAGCTTCGGCCGGCCCGGGCGCAAGCTCGGGCTGTGAGCAGAGCCTTCAAGCCCCGCGCGGCGCTGACTTCTTCGTAGCGCGTTCCGGCCTCGCGGCTCGCGGGCAGCCGCTCGGCCCCCACGCGTTCACAGCGCGGCGCGTTCCGCGGCCCTCGGGAAGCTCCGGGGCCCTCGGGCCGCTCCACGCGCACGGGCCTGTGGGGTAGTCTGGTATCCTACGAGGTTTGGGACCTTGCGACCGCGGTTCAAATCCGCGCAGGCCCATCAATTCACAGCGGGGAGGGCAGGAGGCACGTGTCCACCGGCCCGATGAAGGTCTCCCGCCGCTCGATGACCAGGCACGGCCCGGTGGGCGCGACGCAGAGGGCGAGGCCGTTGTCGGGGAAGCTGTAGAGGGGCACGCACGCCTCGATGGGCAAAGCGTGCGCCGGCATGGCGGGCAGCACGAGCAGGGCGAGGAAGGCGAGGAGAAGGATGCGCATGGCCCGCGAACGATGGGCCGGGCGATGAAGGTTCGCCGCGGAGCCTGGGCGTGGCGACCCGCAAACCAGCCCACCCCAACGTTTTTCACCCAGCCAGCCGTGCCGCGCGCATGGCCGACCCGCAGCCCCGCCGCGCGGCGGTGCACGCCCCGGACGCGGAGACGTGGGGGCAAGCCTGGCAGCGCTGGAACACGCGCAAGCCGGCGAGCATGTACGCGCGCGAGTCGAAGCACAGCGGCCTGACGAAGGCCCTGGGGGCGCGCGACCTCACCGTGCTCGGCGTCGCGGCCATCATCGGCGCGGGCATCTTCGTGCTGCCCGGCGTGGGCGTGGCGCGCGGGGGGCCCGGCGGCCTCGTGCTCGGCTTCGTCTTCGCCGGCATCGTCAGCACGTTCGCCGCGCTCGCGTACGCGGAGATGAGCGCCATGATGCCCATCAGCGGCAGCGCCTACGCCTACGCCTACACGAGCGTGGGCGAGATGCTGGCCTGGCTCGTGGGCTGGAACCTCGTCCTGGAATACGCGCTCGGCAACGTCGCGGTCGCCGTCGGCTGGGCCGGGAGCCTGGCCAGCCTGCTCGCGGGCTTCGGCATCAACATCCCGGCGCAATTGCTGAACCCGCCGGGCGTCGTGGACCCGCTGACCGGCATCGCCGGTGTGTTCAACCTGCCCGCGTTCCTCATCGTGCTGCTCATCACGCTGCCCCTCATCCGCGGCGTGAAGGAATCCGCGGGCATGGCCACCGGCCTCGTCGCCATCAAGCTGTTCGTCGTCCTGTTCGTCATCTTCTTCGGCGCGCTGTACGTGAAC
>JAIVGT010000216.1 GCA_020201485.1 Halobacteriales archaeon | reverse complement strand
GGACTATCCCATCAGCACGGGCAAGGAGGCGAACGTGTTCCACGCCACGGAGCCGCGGGGCACGAGCTTGGCGGTGAAGATCTTCCGCGTCCATACCGCGACCTTCCATTCCTACCTCACCTACATCCAGGGCGACCCGCGCTTCGAGCAGCTGCGCAACGACCGGCGCGGCCTCATCCACGCCTGGGTGAAGAAGGAGTACAAGAACCTGCTGCGCATGCACGACGCGGGCGTGCGCGTGCCCCGGCCGGTGCTGTGGGCGGAGAACGTGCTCGTCATGGAGTTCATCGGCAACGAGGGCGCGGCCGCGCCCTTGCTCAAGGACGCGGAGCTGCTCGACCCGGCGGCGTGCTACGAGCAGCTGGCGCGCGACATGGAAGTGATGTGGAACACGGCCGGGCTCGTGCACGGCGACCTCAGCGAGTACAACGTCATGGCGCAGCGCGCCGGGAAGAAGGACGTGCTCACCGTCATCGACGTCGGGCAGGCGGTCATGCACAAGCATCCCATGTCGCGCGAGTTCCTCGACCGCGACGCGAAGAACGTGTCCCGCTACTTCCGCAAGCTGGGCGTCGAGGACGCGACGGCGCAGCACCTGCTGGACCGCGTGCTGAAGGGCGAGCTGGCGCAGGCGGCGGAGCGCGCCGGGCACCCGGAGACGAAGTACGAGCCGGAGGACCCGGAGCAGCGCGCGAGCATCCTGCTCGAGCAGGAGGACCTGGAATGACCGTGGAAGGCGTGCGCATCCCGGCGCGGCGCGTGGGCGTGCTCATCGGGCACGAGGGCGCGACGAAGCGGGAGCTGGAGGAGCGGACGGGCGTGCAACTGGTCATCGACAGCGAGACCGGCGACGTGCAGTTCCGCGACGTGAAGGGCTTCGACCCGGTCCTCGGCCTGAAGCTGCGCGACATCGTGCGCGCGGTCGGTCGGGGCTTCCCGGCGGAGATGGCGCTGCGCCTGCTGCAGGACGAGACCTACCTCGAGGTCCTGGACTTGCAGGACTACGTGGGCAAGCGGCCGAACCACATCGAGCGCGTCCGGTCGCGCCTCATCGGGACGCACGGCAAGACGCGCATCATCATCGAGGAGACCACGGGCGCGAACATGCGCATCGAGGGCGACACGGTCGGCATCCTGGGCGACATCCACGAGGTCGCCCTGGCCAAGGAAGCGGTGGAGATGATCATCGAGGGCGCGCCGCACAGCGCCGTGTACAAGATGCTGGAGCGCAAGCGCAAGGAGCTGCGCCTGCACGACATGGGCGTCCGGTAGGTCTCGGCACGCGTCCGGACGCGGACCGATGCCTTCTTCCGCCCCGCTGCGGATGGTCGCTCCCATGTTCGTGCCGGTGCCGGCGGGGACGTGGGGCGGGGCGGAGACGGCGCTCGTGGCGGGCATCCTCGTGCTCGGCGCGGCGGTGCTGGGGAGCATCGGCCGGGCGCGGCTGCACCGGCGGTCGCACGCCGAGGACGCGACGTCATCCCTTTAGGGCCCGGGCGCGTTGCGCCGCGTGATGAGCCTGCCGGAACGGCTGCGCGGCGCGCGGCCGGAGCGCTTCGCCGTCGCGTGCCTGCCCGACTTCTTCGTCGACACCGTCGTGCCCATGGCCCCGTGGTCCGTGGCCCGCGACCAGATGCACGGCATCGTCGAGCGCAAGGGCGGCAACCTGCCCACGCCACCCCACCGCGTCGTCTCCGGGGGCAACGCGGCGAACACCGCCCTGGCCTTGGCGCGGCTCGGCGTGCGCGCGCGGCTCATCGCGCGCACGAACCCGTTCGGCATGCACCTGGCGCGGCTGTTCCTCGAGCCCCACGGCCTCGACCTGTCGCGGCTGCGCGACGACGGCGAGCTGAGCAGCACCGTCGCGCTCGAGTTCGGGCCGGAGCGGCGGAACGTCATGCTGAGCTGCCCGGGCAGCGTGGGGGAGTTCGCGCCCGACGACCTGGACGAGGCGGACTGGCAGGCCATCGAGGGCAGCGACGCGGTCCTGGTGAGCAACTGGGTCCTGAACCGCGCCGGCACGGGGTTGGCGGGCAGCGTCGTGGCCCGCGCGGGCAAGGCGGGCACGCTGACCGTGTTCGACAGCGGCGACCCGAGCTCGCGCGGCAGCGAGGTCCCGGGCTTGTACGCGAACGTGCTCACCTCGCCCAGCCTGGACGTGCTGTGCTGCAACGAGAACGAGATCGGCTACTTCGCGCACGCCGCGGGCGACGCGCACAGCACGGAGCTGCAGGCGCGCGCGCGCAGCGTGAAGAAGCGCATCCGCGCGACGCTCGACGTGCACACGCGCCAGGTCGCGATGAGCCTGCTGCCGGACGGCACGGAGCACGAGGTGTGGGCGAGCAAGGTCGAGGGGCGGCGCGCGACCGGCGCGGGCGATGCGTGGAACGCGGGAAACATCCTCGGTCACCTGCTGGAGCTCGCGCCCGCGGAGCGGCTCACCCTGGCGAACGCGGTGGCGACGGCGTACGTGACGAACCCGGACCCGCTGCATCCCACGCTGGCGCAGGTCGCGGACCTCGTGGCGCGCGAGTCCTGAGCGTCACGTCTCGGGCACATGCGCATCGAACACGAGGCCCGCCGATGCGCCCGCGAGGTGCGGCCGGGCCAGCAGCTCCAGCTCCGGACCATCGCCATCCGGCACGTCGCGCTCGATGCCGATGCGGAAGGTGCAATCCCCGGGGCCGGCGGTGAACACGTTGACGTGCGGCGCGTCCGTGCCCGGGCAGCGCGCCGTCTCCGGGCCGAAGGACAGGCTCACGTCCGCCGATGCACCGTCCCCGACGTCGAGGACGACGGTGTAGGAGCCGGGGTGGAGCGGGCCGTCCCACATCGCACGCAGCGACTGGCCTTCGGCGCGCGCCGTCGTCTCGGCGTGCAGCGTGAACTTCGTGCCATGCGCGACGGACTCCGGCTCGTCGCCCGGACGCAGGAGTTGCACCGACCAGCCTCGCGCCGGAGGCGGCTCGGCTGCGGGAGGCGGGGTGGAGGGGTTCGCCGCCGGTGCGGGCTCGGACCCATTCGCCGGAGGCCCGGTCGCGTTCGCCGGCGGAGCGGAGGTCGCTGTCGTTCCCGCCGCGGGGCCCGCCTCGCCCGGCGCCGGAGGCGGGGCGGCGCAACCGGACAGCACGAGCGCGACGAGGAGCAAGAATGCGCGCCGCTCCATGCAAGGATGCCCGCGCGTCGGGCGTTGAGCGTTGTCGTCGCATCGCGCCGGCTGTCCGGCTCATGGGAGGGTCAGCGACCGAAACGCGATGCGCGTCCCGTTGCCGGCGATGTCGGTGTGCCCGAGGACCTCCAGCTCCGAATCCGCCGCGTCGGCGAGCGGCGCGCTGAGGCGGAGCACGAAGCGGCAGTCGCCCGGCCCGCTCGACCTGGCGCTCATGGTCATGGTCGTGGCATTGCGCCCGGCGCAGGGGATGCCGTCGTCGCCATGGGAGAAGGTCGCGACGAGCCGGGGCGCGCCGTCCCGTGGGTCGTCGGCCGTGGCCGTGACCGTCACGCTGTAGTTGCCGATGGGCAAGGGCCCGTCCCAGAACCCCCGGAGGTCTTGCCCCGCCTGGAGCGCAACCGCGCTCCCTTCCGCGTCGAAAGTCGTGGAGCGCGCGACCAGCTCCGGCTCGTCGCCCGGCCGCAAGAGCTGCACGGTCCAACCGCCGGGCGCGGGCGGGGTCTCGGCCGAGCCGCTCCCGGTGGTGTTGCCGCGGGGCCCGGTCGCCGGCGGGGCCTGCGCGCAGCCCGCGAGGAGGAGCGCGAGGAGGAGCAGCGCGATGCGCATCGTCACCGCGCCGGCACTTCCTGGGCGAGCCGCACCTTGACCTTGGCGTCGAGGTCCTTGATGGCGTTCACGAGGTAGATGAACGCGACGTACGGGCTGTCGTAGGGGGAGAAGTACTGGTGGATGTCCTGGTCCTGGATGGCCTTCGTGCTGCAGTAATAGACGTGGTCGCTCGTCGTCAAGCGCCGCCAGGCGAGGATGAGCTCCGGGTCGCGCGTCGCGAGGACGCGCTCGCGCATGTCGCGCAGGGCGTTGAACGCCTCCTGCTGCATCTCGTTGCCCAGCCACGCGCTCACGTCGCGCTCGACATCCGCCCAGCTGATGGCCCAGGGCACGTCCACCTCGCCCACCGGCTTCAGCCGGTCCACGGCCTCGCCCGGCGTGAGGAACCGCACGCCCTCGCGCAGGGCGTAGCCCGGCATGTGCTCCAGGAACTCGAAGATGCCCGTCTCGCGCCACTTGTGCTCGCCGAAGGTCTCGTAGTCCATCATCAGGTTGACGACCTCGCCCTCGGCCTCGCGCAGCCAGCGCGCGTACTTGTCGGCGGTGAGCGGGAACTCCTTCCAGCCGTGGTCGTGGAAGCGGAACGCCACGTCATCGCTCAGCCGGTAGTTCTTCAGCAGCACGGGCAGGCCGGTCGTGCTCCGGTACACGTGGTTCGGGCTGCGCCACTGCAGGATCTTCTCCGTGCCCTCGGTGAGGATGGCGCGCGCGCCCATGCCCTGCACCGTGCCGGCGATGCGGTTGTCGTAGATGAGCTCCGTGTTCCTGAAGACGCGCGCCTCCTTGCCGAACAGGTCGCGCAGCATCTCGCGGTGGATGCGCGCCTGCTCCACGAGCTCGCGCTGGTCCTCCCACAGGCCGGCGAGGCTGTGCGCGTAGGTCTCGCCGAGCAGCTCCACGTCCTCCCGCCGGCCCAGCTCCTGGAAGCTTGCCAGGACATCGGGCCGGTACGCCTTCGCCTGCTCCAGGAACACACCGCTGAGCGAGAACGAGATGCGGAAGCGTCCCTCGTGCCGCTTCAGCAGGTTCAGCAGCAAGGCGTTCGCCGGGAGGTAGCACTTCTCCGCGACGCGGTCGAACACGGCCTTGTTCTTGTCGTGGTACCAGTAGTCCGTGCCCTGCACCTGGTCCGTGCTGCGCAGGGGCTTGATGCGCCACGGCTGGTGCACCTGGAAGTAGACCGTGACCAGCTCCGTCATCGCTCAATCCCTCCGGATGCTCACCGACCGCGGCTGCTCGACGAAGTCCCGATACTTGTTGACGACGTCGACGAATGTGCTGTGCGACCAGGTGAGGGGCGTGACGCTCGCCGCCTCGCCGGTGCGCCCGTCCACCTGCTCCGGCAGGAGCTGGGTCGGGCTGGCCTGCGCGACGCACCACTGGATGAGCTCGCGCGCCCGGCCCGGGTCGCCCATGTTGAGCTTCGCCTCGGCGAGCCAGAGCGTGCAGATGATCCACGGGTTCTCATGGCCGTAGTACTGGTCGTTCTCGTAGCGCGCCACGCCGCCGACCTGCTTGTTCCACAGCTTGCGCTCGATGCGCTCCACCGTCTGGTGCGCCTTCACGTCCTGCCACGGCACGAGGCCGAGCTTGAGCGCCAGGAGCAGGCTCGCGTCCGCCTTGTCATCGCGCGGGCCGAGGCTGCGCACGAAGTGCCCGTGCTGCTCGTCCCACAGGTGCTTCATCGCCGCGGCGCGCATCTCGTCCTCGGCCTGGCGCCAGCGCACCGGGTCCTTGCCCAGCTCCTCGGCGATGCGCGCGGCGCGCTCCAGGGCGTGCAGGACCGCGGCCACGCTGTAGGTGTGGATGCCGTGCCGCTCCTCCCACAGGTCCCAGCTCTTGCCGGGCAGGTTCGTCTGCGGGTCGCGGAACTCCGTGAGGAAGTTCGCCGCGTTCTTGAGCATGGGCCAGAGGTCGAGGAGGAGGTCGAGGTCGCCGCGGTGCTTGAAGTGGTGCCAGGCGGCGCTGATGACGGTCGCCGTCTGGTCCACCTGGAGGAAGGGCGGAGGGTGCCACGTGCTGCCGAAGCTGCCGTCGGGGAAGAAGCGGTGGGCGAAGCTGCCATCATCCGACTGGCACTTCTGGGCGAAGCGGAGGAATTTGTTGCTGAGCTCGGTCAGCCCGGCCTCGTCCATGGCCTTGCTGATGTACCCGGCGTCGCGCCACCAGCAGTAGTTGTACGTGTCGCCGCCCCAGCTCAGGGAGCGCGTGTCCGGGCTGGCGATGATGCTCCCGGAGTTGCTGCTCGTGCAGTTGCGCATGACGAACACGCTGCGCACGTACAGTTCGCGCGCCGCCTCGCCCAGGTCCTCGGGCACGCGCAGGCCGCGCCGGCCGATCCAGTTGCTCCAGTAGCGCGCCGCCTCGCGCTCGAAGCGCACCGGGTTCCCCGTGGTCACGAACTGCCGCAGCCTGCCGGTCGCCGCTGCGTCCTTGCCCACGGCCATGAACAACCGGACCGGGTCGCTGCCCTCCGGCTTGGCCGTGATGTTCCACTGCACGATGCTGTCGGCAGCGCCGTGCGAGATGCGCCGGCCCTCCAGCGCGCCGTCCTCGGCATCGACCCAGCTGCCCTGCAGCCCCTTCAGCGTGTGCTCGCCGCAGCCTTGGTCGGCGAAGCGCGGCAGGGCGAAGAACTCGAAGTACTGCTGCCGCTTGTAGTGCACGATGCTGTGCGTGGCCTCGTTGAAGTAGGCCGTGTCCTGGTACATCGACTCGTTGATGGTCAGGGAGTGGTAGGCGAACAGGCGCATGTCGCGCGGCTGCGGTGCCTTGACCACGACGCGCCGGATGACCATGTCGTGGTTGGGGTGCGTGTGGTCCGCGATCTCGACGTCGACGCCGTCCTTGTCCGCGCGCGTGAGGCAGGCCCCGCCCGCTGCCGGGTAGCCCTGGCTCATCTTCCAGCCGGCCTCGCGGCGCAGCCAGGAGAACTCCTGGGCCTGCACGTCCCACAGGCCGAGCCGGGCCTCGCGCAGGTGCTGGAAGTGCCCGGGATGGGGGAAGAAGAGCTGGCTCCACTCCCCGTCGCCGTTCAGCGTGAGGAGCAGGCGCCCATTGCCGGTCAGGAGCGTGATCATGGCGGGCAAGCGGGATGCGGCCTGCTCCCTCTTAGCCCCTTCGCAGGATGCGGTCTGCGCCGCGCGAGCCTAGAGCAATCGCCAAGCATCGGGGCGGTGTTGCCGGGCACATGCCCGAGCCCCGGCTGGAGCAGGTGGCGCGCGCGGCGAGCGGCTGCCTCGCCTACCTCGTCGCCGACCTCGAAGCACGCGAGGCCATGGCCATCGACCCGCAGGAGCCGGAGCCGATGCTGGCGCGCGCCGCGCAGCTCGGGGTGCGCATCGTGGCCGTGGTCGAGACGCACACCCACGCCGACCACCGGAGCGGGGCGCGGGAGCTCGGGGCCCGGACGGGCGCGCGCATCGTGCTGCCCTGGAAGAGCGAGGCGAGCTTCCCGCACGACGCCCTGCACGACGGGCAGGACCTTCGCATCGGGGACGTGCGCGTCCGCGCCGTGGACACGCCCGGCCACACCCGGGACGCCATGAGCCTGCTGCTCCCGGGGAAGGCCATCGTGGGCGACACGCTGCTGCCTGGCTCCCCGGGGCGCGCGGACTTCTACGAGCGCGGACCGGAGGAATTGTACCACACCATCTTCGACACGCTGCTGAAGCTGGACGACAGCGTCGTGCTCTACCCGGGGCATTACGGGCCGAAGCACGGCCTTCCGGAGAAGCTCGTCACCACGCTCGGCGAGGAGAAGCGCGTGGACGAGGCCCTCAGCCTGCGCAACCAGGCGGACTTCGTGCGCTACATGACCGAGGGCTGGCCCCCGAAGCCGCACGGCTGGGAAGCGATGGTCGCCGCGAACCTGCGGTGAGCATGCTCGCCTCGCCGACCGCCCCCGGCCTCGGCCGGAACGCGCGCCTGTTCGCGCTCCTCGTCCTCATCAACGGCTTCGTCGGCACGATGGCCGGCGTCGAGCGCACGCTCGTGCCCATCCTGGGCGAGCGCGAGTTCGGGCTGGCGAGCAAGGCAGCGGTCCTCGGCTTCATCGCGACGTTCGGCATCGTCAAGGCGGTCGCGAACCTGGCCGCCGGGGCGTGGAGCGACCACATCGGCCGACGCAAGCTCCTCATCGCCGGCTGGGTCGTGGGCTTGCCGGCACCGCTCCTGCTCATGCTCGCGCCCGCGCCGCACTGGGAGCTCGTGCTGCTGGCCAACGCGCTCCTCGGCGTGAACCAGGGGTTGTGCTGGAGCACCGCGGTCATCATGAAGGTGGACCTGGCGGGCGAGCAGCGCCGGGGCCTGGCCCTGGGC
>JAIVGT010000030.1 GCA_020201485.1 Halobacteriales archaeon | reverse complement strand
GTAGAAGCCGATGCGGCCCTGGCGCTGCAGGAGCATCATGCGCGCGTCGAGCAGGCGCGCCGTGAGCATGGCCTGGTACATGCGGCGGTGCTCGTCCGCGGGCAGCTTGGGCGGCTCGCGCACCGCCTTCCCCGATTCGTCGAGGCAGCGCAGCAGGCCGGTCGCGAGCTTGCGCTGCTCCTCCAGCTCCGGGCTCAGCTCCATCAGCTCCCTCCCAGGGGCTTGCCGATGCGCACGTGCCGCCCGTCCGCGTCGTGCACGACGAACTCGCGCATGCCGTAGGGCTGGTCCTCGGGCAGGTCGTGCAGGTCCGCGCCCTGCTGCTTCATGCGCGCCGCGAGGCCGTCGATGTCGCCGGAGAGCTGGAGGTAGAACTCGCCGCCCGCCGCGTGCCCGCCCTCGCCGCGCCGGAAGTGCAGGCGCACGCCGTCGCGCTCCAGGATGAGGTACTCCCATTTCTCCCAGCCCGGGAACGCCCGGAAGCCGAGGTGGCGCTCGTACCACGCCTTCGTCACGGCGAGGTCGCGCGTGGACAGCACCGGCGCGGCGTGCCCGAGGCGGACCTCGCCCGCCGGCATCACATCGACTCCAGCAGGAGGAGCTTCGGGTCCTCGATGTAGCGGATGAGGGCGTGGGCGAACTCCGCCCCCACGGCTCCGTCGATGACGCGGTGGTCGAAGCTGAAGCTGAGGTTCATGCGGTCCGCGGCCACGATCTCGTTGTCCGCGTTCACCACGGCGCGCTTCTCGATCTTGTGCACGCCCATGATGGCGACCTCGGGGTAGTTGATGATGGGCGTGGCGAGCAGCCCGCCCGTCTTGCCCAGGGAGGTGATGGTGAACGTGCTCCCGCTCAGGTCCTCGGCCTTGATCTTGCCCTGGCGCGCCAGCTCGCTCAGGTCCTGCATCTCCCGCGCGATCTGCAGGATGCCCTTCTTGTCCGCGTCGTGCACCACGAACACCATCAGGCCGCGCTCCGTCTGCACCGCGACGCCGATGTTGACCCGCGCATAGCGCACCAATTCCAGCTTCGCGTCGTCGACGTGCGCGTTCAGGTCCGGGTAGCGCTTCAGCGCCGCGACGGCCGCCTTGACGATGAAGGGCAGGAAGGTGAGCTTCACGCCCTGGCGCTCCGCCGCGCCCTTCGCCGCTTCGCGCAATTGCAGGAGCTCCCCCACGTCGCACTCCTCGACGTAGGTGAAGTGCGCCGCCATGTCCTTGCTGCGGCGCATGTTGTCGTAGATGCGCTTGCGCAGGGCGCGGATGGGCACGCGCTCCTCGCCCTGGCCGCTGGCGGCGACGGGCTCGGCCGGCTTCATGCGCGGGGAGGGGAGCGGCTCCATCGCCTGATGCGTCGCCCCCATCTGCGGCCGGGTCTGCGCCGCGGCGCGCTGCACGTCCTCGGTCGTGACGCGGCCGTTCGGGCCCGAGCCGCGCACGCGCACGAGCTCCACGCCGAGCTCCCGGGCCAGGGCACGCGTCGAGGGCGTGGCCAGGACCTTGCCCGCGACCAGCTCCGCCTGCTCCGGCCTGCCCTGCGCGCGCGCCCGCGCCTCCGGGCTGACGTAGCTCGGCAGCGAGCCCTCGCCCAGGCCTTCGAAGAGCGTCTTGTCGTTCTTCTCCGGCGGGCTCTGCAGGTTGCGCTGCACGTCCTGCTGCACGCGCGGCGCCTGGCTCGCCCCGGTCGCGCCCTCCTCGATGGCGACGAGCAGCTCGCCGACCTTCAGGACCGTGCCTTCCGGGCCGCCGAGCCTGGCGATGCGGCCGGCGCGCGGGCTGGTGAGCTCGACCGTGGCCTTGTCCGTCATGACCTCGACGATGGGCTGGTTCTCCTTCACCACGTCGCCCTGCTTCACGAGCCAGCGCACGACCTCGCCTTCGTGCACGCCCTCGCCGATGTCGGGGAGCTTGAACTCGAACATCAGTAGCTCACCGTCCGCTGGATGGCGTCCAGGACGCGCGGCACGTCGGGCAGGTACTGGTTCTCCAGCGCGTAGGGGAAGGGCGTGTCCAGGCCCGTGACGCGCAGCATGGGGGCCTCGATGTGCTCGATGGCCTTCTCCGCGGCGAGCGCGACGAGCTCGGCGCCGAAGCCGGCGGTGCGCTGCGCCTCGTGCACGACGACGAGCCGGCCGGTCTTCTTCACGCTCTGCAGGAACGTGTCCTCGTCGAGGGGGACGAGCGTGCGCAGGTCGAGCACCTCGGCGCTCACGCCTTGCTCCTCCGCCTTCATCGCCGCTTGCAGCGCGACGTGCAGCATGCTGCCGTACGCCACGACCGTCACGTCGTCCCCCTCCTTCGCCACCGCCGCCTTGCCGATGGGCACGGTGTACGCTTCCTCGGGGACCTCGCCCTTCATCGCGCGGTAGATGCGCTTCGGCTCCAGGAACATCACCGGGTCCGGGTCCCGGATGGACGCGATGAGCAGGCCTTTCGTGTCGTAGGGGTTGCTCGGCACCACGACCTTCAGGCCGGCGGTGTGGGCGAAGTAGGCCTCCGTGCTCTGCGAGTGGTAGTGCCCGCCCTTGATGCCGCCGCCGTAGGGGGCGCGGATGGTGACGTTGGGCGCGTACTGCCCTCCGCTGCGGTAGCGGAACTTCGCCAGCTCGTTCACGATCTGGTCGAAGGCGGGGTAGATGAAGTCCAGGAACTGGATCTCCGGTACCGCCTTCAGGCCGTACAGGCTCATGCCGATGGCCGTGCCGATGATGCCCGCCTCGGCGAGCGGCGTGTCGATGACGCGGGCCTCGCCGAACTCCTTCTGCAGGCCATCGGTGGCGCGGAACACGCCCCCGTTCAGCCCCACGTCCTCTCCGAGGAGGATGATGCTGTCGTCGCCGCGCATCTCCGTGCGCAGCGCGTCCGTCACGGCCTGGACCACGGTCAGCTCTCGGGACATTCACTCCACCTCCGGGTGCGTGCGCTGCAGGTCCGCGAGCTGCTCCTCAAGCTGCGGGGTGCGCTCCGCGAACACGTCATCCACGATGCTGCCCAGCTTCGGCTTGGGCTGGCTCTCGGCGAGCTGGATGGCCTGCGCGACCTGCGCGTTCGTCTGCTCGCGGAGCTGGTCCGCCCATGCCTGGTCCCACACGCCCTTGTTGCGCAGGTAGCGCTCGAAGCGCAGGATGGGGTCCTTGCGCTTCCACGCCTCCAGCTCCTCCTTCGGCGTGTAGCGCGTGGCGTCGTCGCTGCTGCTGTGCGAGGACATGCGGTACGTGACCGCCTCGATGAGCGTCGGGCCCTCGCCGCGCCGCGCGCGGTCGACGGCTTCCTTGCTGGCGCGGTACACGGCGAGCACGTCGTTCCCGTCCACGCGCACGCCCTCCATGCCGTAGGCCAGGGCCTTGATGGCGATGCTCTCGCTCGCCGTCTGCTTGCTCAGGGGCACGCTGATGGCCCACTGGTTGTTGTTGCAGAGGAAGATGCAGGGCAGCTTCCACACCGCGGCGAAGTTCAGGCCGACGTGGAAATCGCCCTCGCTCGTGCTGCCGTCGCCGAAGCTGGCCATGGCGACGTGGCGCTGGCCGCGGTACTTCATCGCGTAGGCGGTGCCCACGGCCTGGGGGATCTGCGTGCTGAGCGGGCTGCTCACGCTGACCACGTTGCGGTCCTTCCAGGAGTAGTGGTTGGGCATCTGCTTGCCGTGCGTGGCGTCGGCGCGGTTGCCGTAGAGCTGGTGGAACATCTCCTGGATGGTCACGCCCCGCATCATGCCCACGCCCGGGTCGCGGTAGTGCGGATAGTACCAGTCCTCGGGCTCCAGGGCGTACCCCGCCCCGACGTGCACCGCCTCCTGGCCCTCGGCGCTGATGTAGAAGCCCAACCTGCCTTGCCGCTGGAGGAGCATGCCGCGCTCGTCCACCAAGCGCACCTGGAGCATGTGCTTGTACAGCTCCTTGAGCTGCGCGTCGCTGAGCCGCGGCTCAAGAGCCTTCTCGACCTGGCCGTCCTCGCGCACGACCTGCAAGAGCTTGCCGGACATGGGCGACTTGAACCTCTTGCTCGGCGGAACGGGGGGCCCCTTGATAGGCTTTGCTACGGGCCAAGACCAGAAGCGCATTTCCGTCGGTCTTGTGTGACGCCCGGGCGTACACGGTCACATGGACGAGGAGCGAAACGCCCGCGTGCTCGCAATCTTGAAGGAGGCGAAGCCGCATGCGCGCCAATACCGCGAACTCAAAGGGAAGCCTCTTGGCATCACCGGCGAAATCGCGGAGTACGCAGCGGCCCGCCTTCTTCGCCTCGAACTTGCGCCAGCGCGAACGGCCGGCTTTGACGCAATCGAGAGAACCGTTTCGAAATTCAAGTCCATCGGCGACTTCGGTGGAGTCGTGAAGAAGGCATGATCGCGGTGTCTTGATGTGCATTGCATGAGGCGCACGAGACCGCAGCAACGAGTACTCCAACAGGACACGCGCAAACTCTCAGTTGCGGCGAAGTCCAAGATGCGCCATGGTGGCCGAGAGCTCAAGAGAGGCAAGGGCCTCTCAACCAAGCAGCTCTTGCGGAGCCTGCGGCACGAGTGACCAGGTCTCCGTCGCGCGTGTCTTGTAAAGCGGCTTGACTTGGTGCGGCTGGTGTCTTGTCAAAAGGTGTGCCGCCCCCAGCCACAAATGATTGATGCTGCCTCAAGCATGCCAAGCCATCGCGCGAGCGACACCAGTTGCCTCACGGGGGGAGCGCCGAAAACGGAACTGGGCCCTGCGTGCCCTTTCACACGCAGTCCGTTCGGCCCGCTTCAGCACATCCAACCCTACTTCCCAGCGGAGATCGTACCGCTGTCCGGGCCGCCGACATGAACTAGACCGCTGCCGACGAACACGTCGACGGCTTCGGGCGCTGTGAACGACCAGGAAAGATTGACAGAGACGGGGGTCTCGAACGTGAAGACGCAACGGTCGTCATGTCGGACCACCTTGAGCCAAGCTTCGCCGGCGGATTGATTGCCAGGGTGCATGCAAGACGCCGTGAGGACTGGTGTCGTGTGTAGCGTCATGATCGCTGTGTAGTTCGGTCCTCGCGTCATGTTCGTTTCCTCGACAGTGACGGCCAGAAGGAGTTCGGTGTCCAAGGGAAGCGAGCCGACGTAGGTTCCATTCATCATCAAACCCGGAGTCAATGTGGCATTCGTCGTGAACGTGAACTCAGATGCGTTTGCATGAGGGGCGCCTCCCACGAAAACCCGCCACGAGCCGCTCGCATTGAGTCCCAAAGGCTGCGAAGCTGCCGACGTCGTGAGCCCGGGAGGCGATTCCCCCGGGTCGGAGGTGTCGTTCGCAGCCCTGCGAGGCATCTCCGTGCATCCGACGAGGAGACCTCCGACAGCCGCAAGCGCGAGAAAGTACGCGAGGCGCATGGTCTTCCATGACGCAGGCCCGGCGTATAGGTATTGTAGTTGTAAGGTTTCGGCCGACCTGTTTTGCGATTCCCGCATAGTGAACGGCTGAACGTCCTGCGGCAGACAGATGTGGAATCGTCTCATGGCGGGACACATGACGCGCCTGCTGGTAATGGTGCTTGCTGCATTGTGCGCTGGATCCCCCGCGGTCGCGACTACGATTCTGCAAGGAGATGGAGTCCCGGTCCAGACCGTTGCGTCAACCGCCGGGCCCGTGGCGGGTGGTCCGCCCATGGTGAAGGCTTGGCTGGAACTGGACCTCAACGCGATTGCCTCCGAAGTCGCGCAGGATGGTCAAGTCTCGTTGGCGCTTCCGACTGGCAGCGCACATTTGCTGGTGCATGAATTCGACATCTTCCTGCCTGGCGAGCGGAAGTATGGCGCGTTGGCGGCAGACGGCAGTGTTCTTTGGGAGAAGCCCTACACCGGGCGGTTCTTCACCGGAACCGTGAAAGAGACGGGCGAACCCGCTTTCGTAGCGTTGACAGATACGGGCCTCTACGGGGGCGTCTACTTCCATGGCCTGCTGTTCAGCATCGATCCGAGGCCTGGCCCCACGCCGGGAGTCTGGCGCCACGAAGCCTCCTGGACGCCACTAATCCGACTAATCCCGCAGCCAGGGCCGTCTCCCGAAATCGTCCACTACGAGTACTGGATCATGCCGCGTGCGGAGCAGTCCTTCGTAAACTATGCAGCCGATTGGCAGAACCGGATGTCGACGGCGTATGCGTATTTCAATGCGGTCAACATGTGGGAAGGAGAGACGCAGACGCGTGTCAAGACGTACACCATCTTTTCGCTGAACCAAGATTTCGCCAGCGTAAATAACTGCGGAGGGTCCGACATTGGCCTTCAGAATTTCAGGCTCAACTGGGTCCAAGGACATCTCCAGAACGGCCCAAACGCCTACAACATTTGGCACGCGTACGATGACGGGGGCAACCAGATCGGATGCGCCTACATCAGCTGCGTTGCAAACTACGGGTGCCTACAGAACGCGAATCCTGGTTCGTACACGCAGAACGAATGGGCGGACGTCGCTGTCCAAGCGCGGGATTGGAGCCAGGTCGATGCGTACGATCCAGGCAATGTCGTCCACCGTGCCCTCATCCTGAATCAAGAAATCACGCACAATGCTGGAGAGCCGCTGCATCCCACCGACGGCAACGCGTGCTTGGACAACAATGTGATGAACAATGATGTCTCCATCAACTGCCGCGACTTCTGGAGGGTGGCCTCGAGCATCTCTAAGGTCGGCTTCTACGGCGAGCCCAGGTTTAAGCACGTGTAGAACACGTCTTTGCGGCGGGCGGAGTCCGGTCGCCTGGAGACGCCTCAGGTCTGCCTCTGTTGGATGAGGCCCCGCACGAAGAACTCGCCTGCCTTGTAGCTGCTCCGCACGAGCGGCCCCGCGGCGCAGTACAGGAAGCCCAACTCCTTGGCGCGCTGCTCCCACGCCGCGAACTCCGCGGGCGGCACGTAGCGTTGCACCGGCAGGTGCCAGCCGGTCGGCTGCAAGTACTGGCCCAGCGTGAGGATGTCGCAGTCCACGCCGCGCAGGTCGCGCATCGCCTGCTCGATGTCCTCGGCGCTCTCGCCCAGGCCGAGCATGAGGCTCGACTTCGTGAAGCGCGTCGGGTCGATGTCCTTGACCGACCGCAGCACGCCCAGGCTCTGCGCGTAGCTCGCCTTGCCGTCGCGCACGCTGCCCTGCAGGCGCTCCACGGTCTCCAGGTTGTGCGCGAACACGTCCGGCTTGGCGCGCACGACGCGCTCCACGCAGGCCCGGTCGCCGCGGAAGTCGCCGGTGAGCATCTCGACGAGGAGCTTGGGCGCGCGCTGCTTCAGCAGCTCGATGGTGCGCGCGACGTGCTCCGCGCCCTGGTCGGGCAGGTCGTCGCGGTCCACCATCGTGAGCACGACGTAGTCCAAGCCGAGCTGGCTCACGGTCATGCTCACCTTGTGCGGCTCGAAGGGGTCGAGCTGCTGGCCCTCCTTCGCCGTCTTCACGTGGCAGAACTTGCAGCCGCGCGTGCACGTGTCGCCCATGAGCATGAGCGTCATCGTGCCGCCGCCCCAGCATTCGCCGACGTTGGGGCACTTCGCTTCCTCGCACACCGTGGCCAGGCCCAAGCCGTGGACCAAGCCCTTGACGCGCGCGTAGGTCTCGCCGCCCGGGGCGCGGACCTTGAGCCATTCCGGCTTGCGCTCGGCGGCCGCGGTCATGCTGGAGACGGGACGTGCGACCGGCACTTATGCGTTTGCCCCCCGGCTCCGGCAGGAGGCTGGCCGAGCGAAGCCCCCATGCGCCTTATCGTCCCGGCCCGACATCGCACCGCATGCAGCCCAGGACGAGGACGGTGGCCCGCCGCTTCAAGGGCCAGCCGACCATCGAGGGGGCGGGCGTGCGCCTCAACCGCATGTTCGGGAACAACGAGGTGCCCCTCCTCGACCCGTTCCTCCTCCTCGACAACTTCGGCTCCGCGAACCCGGCCGATTACCTGCGCGGCTTCCCCTGGCACCCGCACCGCGGCATGGAGACGGTCACGTACATGCTGGGTGGCGTGACGGAGCACGAGGACAGCCTGGGCAACAAGGGCTCCATCCGGCCGGGCGAGGTCCAGTGGATGAGCGCGGGGAGCGGCATCCTGCACCAGGAGATGCCGCAGCGCACGGACGGCCTTCTCACCGGCTTCCAGCTCTGGATCAACCTGCCGCGCAAG
>JAIVGT010000215.1 GCA_020201485.1 Halobacteriales archaeon | reverse complement strand
GCCGTAGGGCACATCGTGCCCGACCACGCGCTCGAGGGCGGCATCAGCGACGCGCTCGTGTACGAGGCGGCGAAGGCGAGCGGGGCGAAGCACTTCATCCTTGACGCGCGCGGCCCGCGCGCCGAGCCCCTGGCGCAGCGCCTGGAAGCCCAAGGCCTGAAGCGGTCGAGCGAGACCGACTTCGCCGAGGCGTGAGCGGCGCGCGGAGGCCGAGCGGATGCCCGCGAGCCGCGAGGCTGGGACGCGCCCCGATGGTTCAAGGGCTCGCGCCGCGTTGCGCCCCCGTTGCCCGCGAAGCTCACCCTGGTGCTCGGCAAGGGCGGCGTGGGACGCACCACCCTCAGCCTCGCCCTCGCCCTCGGCCATGCGGAGCTTGGCGAGCGCACCGCGCTCTGCTCGCTCCTGGCGCGGCAGGACCTGAGCCACGAGCCGCGCGCCCTGGTGCACACGGGCTGGGGCGAGCCGCCGGCCGAGCTGGAATGGGTGGAGATCGACCCACGGGGCGCGGTGGACCACGTCGTGCGGCGGCTCGTGCCCCTCCCGGCGCTCGCCGGGCTGGTCACGGCGCATCCGGCCTACGACGCGCTGTTCGGCATCGCCCCGGGCGTGAAGGAGCTCGCCGTGCTGCACCGGCTCCTCGCGCTGGTGGACGAGGGCGGGGCGCGAAAGCGCGTCGTCGTCGACGGCCTGGCGACCGGGCACGGCACGCATTTCCTGGAAGCGCCGCGCAAGAGCGCGGAGATGCTCGTGGGCAACCTGGCGGAGCGGGCGCGCGCCATCGACGCCGCGCTCACCGACCCGGCGCGCACCACGGTCCTGCTCGCGACGACGCTGGAGGAGACGCCGGTGCGGGAGACGGTGGAGCTCGCCGGCCGCCTGCGCCACATGGGCTTCCCCCTGCAGGCCATCCTGGCGAACCGCGCGCTGCCCGAGGTGCTGCCCGATGCCCAGGCCTTGCCCGACCTGCGGCGCATCGCGGCGCGGGAGCAGGCGCGTCTCGTGGGCAGCGAGCTCGGGCTGAGCTGGCGCGGCGTGCAGGGCCTGGCGCAAGCCGCGTTGCACCTCGAGCTGCAGGCGCGCGAGGAGCGCGAGCACCTGCCGGCGCTGCACGGCCTGGGGTTGCCCGTCATCGAGGTGCCGCTGGAGCTGGAGCCGCGCGGCATGCTCCGGCGCATCGCAGCGAAGCTTTTGGAGGCTGGCCTGTGACCCTGCAGAGCCAGCTCCGCGACAAGCGCCTCGTGGTCTTCCTCGGCGCGGGCGGCGTGGGCAAGACCACCATCGCCGCAGCCTGCGCCGTGCAGGCGGCGCGGGAGCGCGAGACGCTTGCCCTGACCATCGACCCGGCGCGCCGGTTGGCGGACGCGCTCGGCGTTCGCCTGGGCGCGGGCGAGACGCGCGTCGAGGGGAGGCTGAGCGCGGCCATGCTCGACAGCAAGCAGGCCCTGGACGACATGGTGCGCAAGTACGCCCCGGACCAGGAGCGGCTGCAGCGCATCATGGCCAGCCCGTTCTACGCGCAGCTCAGCGACGCCTTCGCCGGGAGCGAGGAGTTCGTCGCGAGCGGGCAGCTGTACGAATTGCTCCAGCAGCAGCGCTACGAGCTCGTCGTCGTGGACACGCCGCCGAGCAAGCACGCGCTGGATTTCCTCGAGGTGCCCGAGCGCCTGGTGAAGGTGTTCGACAGCGGCGCGGTGAGCTGGCTGTTCAAGCCGACGCGCCTGCTGCGCCTGGCCGGCGGCCGGGCGACCGCCCTCCTGGCGCGCTGGACGAGCCAGCGCTACATCGAGGACGTGGCGGACTTCTTCACGCAGTTCGACCGGATGTTCCTCGACATGGAGCAGCGCGTGCGCGCCATGCGCGGCATCCTCACCGACCCGGCGCAGACCGCCATCGCCATCGTGGCTTTGCCGGAGCCGGCGAGCATGCTCGCCGCGCGCACGTTCCACCGGGAGCTGACGGAGCGCCTGCGCATGCCCGTGGATGCCATCGTCGTGAACCGCGTGCTCACGAACCCGCCCCCGCAGCGCGGGGTCAGCGACGAGGAGCTGGCGCGCCTGCTCGCCAAGGCGCTGGAGCACAGCGGGACCGTCCCGCGGGCGCACGTGGAACCGCTGTCGCAGGGCGTGGTGCGGGGCGCTTCGCTCTATCGGGCGATGGCGCAGCACCAGCAGGAGGCCATCCGCGCCCTCGCCAGCGAGGTCGCGTGCGAGGTGGTCCAGGTCCCGGCGCTGCCGGAGTCGGTGAGCAGCCTGGCGGGGCTGGAGAAGCTGCGCGCTGCGATGTTCGGATGATTGACGGAGGCCGGAGGGCCTGGGACGCATCGTTCAAGCCATGGCGCGCCAACGGTCGCACATGCTTCGCTTCGAAGCGCCCGGCATGCTCCTGGAGCCGCCCGCCTCGCCCTATCCCGAGCCGCCCGGCCCCTCGATGCCCCATTAAGCGGGCCGGACCGGCAAGGCCCGGACCTGCGCCAGCAGCTCGCGCTTCGCCGGGCTGTCCGGCAGCGGGCTGAGCGCCTCGACGGCGCGCGCCGCGTGCTCCTCGGCCAAGCGCTGCGCCTCTTGCGCCGCGCCGCTCCGCGCCAACGCGTCGAGCGCGGCCTGCACGTCTTCCTCGGTGCGGACGCGCTTCGCCAGGAACTCCTGCATCTTCGCCCGCGCTCCGTTGCGCGCGCCGAGCAGCACCGCTGCGTTGGGCGCTCCGCTGCGCAGGTCCGTGCCGCGCGGCTTGCCCGTCCGCGCCGGGTCCCCGCGCAGGTCGAGCAGGTCGTCGCTCACCTGGAAGGCGAGGCCGAGGTGCTTCCCGTAGGCCCCGAGCGCGTCTTGCCATTCGTCGCGCCCGGCGAAGTGCGCGCCGACGCGCCCGCACGCCTCGAGCGGCGCTGCCGTCTTGCAGAAGATGATGTCCATGTACCGCTCCAGGCTGAGGTCGGCGTCGAACAGCGCCTGCAGCTCCTTCAGCTCGCCCTCGGCCAGCTTGCGGCACGCCGCGCCGGTGAGGCGCACGACCTCCGCATCCTGCCGCGCGCTGAGCAGGAAACCCTGCGTGAACAGGAAGTCGCCGAGGATGATGGCGCGGTCCGGGCCGTGCTCGCGCTGCGTCGCCGGCACGCCCCGCCGCAGCTCGCCGCGGTCGATGATGTCGTCGTGCACGAGGGTGGCGGTGTGGATGAGCTCGATGCCGGCCGCGGCCTCGATGAGCTCGGGCAAGGCCTGGCGCGCGCCGCACGCCATGTAGCTGAGGAGCATGATGCGCGGCCGGATGCGCTTGCCGCCGGCCAGGACCATGCGGCGCGCCATCTCCGTGAGCAGGGGCTCGTCGCTGCTGCAGCTCGCGGCGAGGAGTTGCTCCACGTCGCGCATCGCGGATTCGAGGTCCAGGGTCAGGCTCTGCATGGTCAGGCTCCGAGGGGGACGCGGCTCAGCAGCAGGCCCGCGGACAGGAGCAGGCCGGTGGCGAGGTGCAAGGCGATGGCGCGCACGTTCGTGGGCACGAGCCGGTAGGGCTGGGCGTGGTGCGCGCGCAGCCCGCGCCAGGCTTGGATGGCGAGGGGCAGGGTCAGGAGGGCGAGCAACACGGGCCAGGCGCGGAACAGCAGCGCGGCCAGGGCGATGCTGGCGTAGGTGAGGGCGAGGAGGAGCGCGTAGCCGAGCACGGCGCGCTCCCGCAGGCGGACGACGAGGGTGCGCTTGCCGGCGCGCGCGTCCCAGGGCGCGTCCGGGAACTCCTGCACGAGGAGCGTGGCGGCGACGAGCGCGCCGACCGGCACGCCGAGGAGCCAGGCTTCGGGCGTCACGACCGGGCCGCCGCTGCCGGCGATGCGCAGCACGAGGTACGTGCCGGCGGTCACGAGCGGCCCGAAGCCGAGGCCGACGGCGAGCTCGCCCAGGCCGCGGTGCGCGAGGTGGACGGGCGGCGCGCTGAACAGGAATCCGAGGGCGAATCCGGCGACGCCCAGGCCGAGGACCTGTGCCAGGCCCGTGCCGTGCTGCGCTTGGAGCTGCAGGGCGATGGCCAGGCCGATGGCCGCGCCGGCGGCGTACGCGAGCCCGGCGAGGCCGAGCACGGCGCGCGGGGAGAGCAATCCCTCCTGGATGACGCGGCTGCCGCCGCTGAAGGGCGTGGGCGTGAGGTTCCCCTCGTCGGAGCGGCTGCGGTGGTCGAACCAGTCGTTGGCGAGGTTCGTGCCCACGGTGAAGGCGAGCGCGCCCGCGCCGCACAGGCCGAGGAAGAATGGGTCGAAGAATTCGTCCTTCCAAGCCAAGGCCGCTCCGATGAGGACGGGGACGAGCGTGGCCGGCCACCACCCCGGACGCGCGGCGCGGACGAGCGCGGCCCAGGGCGAGGTCCGGCGCGCGGCCCGCTCCCACGTGACGGTGAGCCGCGCGCCTTCGGCGGCGACGCGCACGTCGCGCGCTCCGGCGGCCTCGGCGAGCCCGGCGAGCAGGCCCTCGTCCACCGCGTCCGCGCCCGGCACGTCGGCGACGATGCTGGCCGGGCCGGCATCGAGCGCGCCCGGAGGAGCGCCCAGGAGCCACGGGCGGACTTCGCTGCAGTAGAGCGCGAGGAGCTTGCCCGGCTCGCCCTGGCACTGGCGCACCGCGCTCCGGTAGGCGCGCGCCCACGCCCTCGCCAGCCCGCGGCCGAGGGGTCCCGCGCCGATGCGCTCCGCGATCGCGCGCCGGGCGTCGAGGTACGGCCCGATGGGCCGGAGGTCGAACGGGTCCGCGGCGCGGAGGTCGGGCCAGCCGCGCTGCGCCCGCAGCGCGTCCCAATCCGGCACGTGCTGGCGGGCGACCTGTTCGAGGTGGTGCCAGGCCAGGACGCGGACGTCGCCGGAGGGTTCCACGGTCTTCGAGAGAGGGGTAGCCGGGGGACCCTGAAAAGCCTTATCCTCGGGAAACAACTTGCGAGTGGTTGTATGGTGGCGCTCGAAGAGTTGCGGAGCTTTGGGCTCAGTGCCTACGAGGCCCAAGCGTATGTGACGCTCCTCGCCATGGGGACGGCCGATGCCGCCGGGCTCGGGCAGCGCGCCGGCATCCCGTTCGGGCGGGTGTACGACGTGCTGAACGGTCTCGTCGCGCGCAACCTGGCGCAGGTGCGCGAGGGCCGGCCCAAGGTGTTCGTGCCGGTTCCTCCGCGCGAGGCCTTGGAGGTCCTCATGCACGCCCGCAAGCGCGAGCTCGCCGAGCAGGCGGAGCAGCTCACGCGCCTCGCCGCGGGCTTGGAGGACGAGCTGGGCAAGCTCAGCCGCGCCGGACACCTTCGCGGCGCGCCGTACGTGGTCACGCTGGGCCGGCAGGACGCGCGGCGCACCCTCGCCGAGGTCGTGGCCGAGGCGAAGCGCGACATCGTGGCTTCGCTGGAGTTCGAGCGCTTCGACCCGGCGGACAAGGTCATCTTCGAGGCCATCCAGAAGGCGAGCGAGGGCGGGGTGCGCATCCGGGCCATCCTGCAGCGCAAGGACCTGCGCTACATCCTGGAGAGCGAGTACGTGGGCCTGGTGGCGCAGAGCGTGCTTCCTTACCTCGGCGAGAACCTCGGCGTACGCGTGAGCGAGCACGCGCAAGTGCCCTTCAGCGTGGCGGACGAGGACCGCGTGACGCTCGGCGTGCGCGACCCGGTGCATCCCGACCAGCACTTCGGCGTCGTCGTGCTGCGCGACGCGAAGGTGGCGCAGGACCTGCGCGGCCGGTTCGACCAGCTCTGGCGCGACAGCGTGGACATCTGGGAGCTGCTGGAGGAAGAAGCGCCCGGCCCTCCCCGGGCGGACCCAGGCAAGGGCTGAGGGACCCGTCCCGGCCGGCCAGCCCGGGGAGGGGGCATGCTCAAGAGGGGCTCGGGCCACGCCACACCGGGTGCGCTGGGTGGTCCGAGCCGCGGTCCTGGTCCTGCTCGTCTTGGCAAGCTGCGTCGCCCTGCCGGCGCAAGGCTGGAACCAGGTCGAGGCCCACCCCGACGTTCTCGTCGTCGTCATCGACACCGGCGCGGACGCGCTGCACCCGGAGTTCGGCGGCTACCTCGGCCAGCCCGGCGTGACCGACCCGCAGATCGTGGCGTGGTGGGACTTCGGGCTGGACGGCATCCCTGCGCCCGGGCAGACCTGGGACGCGACGCACCCCGTGCCCTTCGACCCGGTCGGCCACGGGACGGGCACGGCGAGCCTCGTCGGCGGCAGCACGCTCGGCACGTGCCCGGGCGTGAAGCTGGCCATCGCCAAGGTCGCCGATGCGCAAGGCGCGCTCACCGGCGACATCGGGGCCGCCATCCGCTGGGCGAGCGTGACGCTCGGCGCGGACGTCATCAGCATGAGCTTCGGCAGCACCATCGCCAGCGTCGCCGCCCTCGACACCATGGACGAGCGCGTGGACGAGGCGTGGCGGCTCGGCACCCTGCCCGTGGGCAGCGTGGGCAACGGCGCGGGCAACCTGGGGGCGAAGGTGCCGAACGAGCTCCACGCGCCGAGCTACGACCCGCACGTCCTGGCGGTGGGCGCGAGCGACAAGGCCGGCTCCCGCCTCGGCACGCTCGTGGATGGCTACTACAGCAACCTCGACCCGGACCTCATCGCCTGGGGCACCGACGTGCCCATGGCGTCGCCAGGCGGGGGCTACGTGAGCGAGAGCGGCACGAGCTTCAGCACGCCCAAGGTCGCCGGCTACGCGGCCTGCCTGATGCAGGCGGCGCACGACGCGGGCAAGGACGCGAGCCCGGGCCGCATCGGCCAGCTCCTGGAATGGACGGCGCGCGACGACGCCGCCCTGCCGGCCGCCGTCGACGGCTTCGGTTTCGTGGACGGCGCGACGTACGACGCGGCCCTCGGCTTCGCGCGCAGCGGCCTCCTCCCCCACGGCCCGCAGGGCGTGGCGAACCCCGCGCAGAGCATCGCGCAGCACGCGGGCAGGACGGTGCTCACGAGCGCCGAGCCGAGCGCGGCCCTGGTCAACGCCCCCGATGGGCGGGCGAGCACGGTGCGCGGGCCGAGTGTGCCGGGCGGGACGCAGCGCGCGGCGCTCTACCACGTGCACGCCGCGAGCCGGCAGGTGCTGACCCTGGACCTGGCCTACACGGCGCGGCCGAGCAACCTGTTCGCGCAGGACCTCGACCTGTATGCCCTGCAGCCGGGCGCGGACGACGACGCGCTGGTGAGCATGGACGAGGTCCTGGCCGACAGCATCAACGCGCCGAGCGCGAGCGTGAGCCACGAGGGCATCGCCTTCGCCGCCGGCCTGACCGGAGATTACGTCGTGCTCGTGCTCGCCTACACGCTCCAGGCGGACCAGCCGTTCGCGCTGACGGCGACGCTGGACGGACAAGCGGCGCAGGCCGACTTCCTCGGCGAGGTCTTGGCCGTGGGCGCCTTCGAGCAGGTCTAACGGCGCACCTCGAAGCCGCGCAAGCCCTCCTCCGCCTCGTGCTCCGTGCGCACCTCGCTCACGCGCGCGAGGGGTGGGCCCTTGCGCAGCCAGGCCACCATCTGCTCCACGCGCTCACCCGGGCCCTCGAGCACGCATTCCACGCGCCCGTCCGCGAGGTTGCGCACCCAGCCGCGCAACGCGAGCTTCCCAGCATGCTGCTGCGTGCTCGCGCGGTACGACACGCCCTGGACCTTGCCGGCGACCCAGCAGTGCAACCGCACGCGGGACGCATCGCGCGCCGGGCTCATGCGCGTTGCGGCACGCTGCGCGGCGCGCGGTGGGGCACCGGCCCCGCGCCGTCGCGGTGCAGGTGCTCGCGCACGAAATCCTCGAAGCGCCGGTCGAAGACGTGGGGCGCGTCCGCGGGGCCGTACAGGCTGGCGTGCACGACGAGCCCGGCCAGCTCCGCCACCGCCTCGTCCGCCTGCTCCGCGCGCGCCGCTGCCTCGCGGTGCGGCGGGAGCTCCATCGCCAAATCCTTGGGGATGTGCCAGAGGAAGCCGAGGACGAGGTGCAGCGGCCCGTCGCCCTTGAAGTTCTTCACCTTGCGGATGTGGCCGTTCCGCGGGTCGCGGCGGGTGTGCCGCTCTGGTCCGGGGCGCGGCGCATGAAGTGCAGGTGCTGCTCCTCGCCCCGCTGCCGGCGGTCGATGTGGTGGTGCACGCGCCCCAAGAGGCGGCGGGCGTGCGGGGGCAGGCTGAGCCCGGCCTCGGCGACCAGGGCGGCCTGGATGAGCGGCCAGTCGCGGCTGGCGTGGCTCCCCGGACGCGGCATGGTGCATCTTCGCAGGCCGAGCACCTTGTAGTTTCGCGGCCGGTCCCGAGGATTGTCCGAGCGGCGCGCCCGCGCCTGCGCGCGCGATTTCGGCAGGTTCATATCGGCTCGGCCGCCATCCGCGCGCCGGGATGCACGCTCTCTCACGGAGGGGAGCCGTATGAGCATGAAAGATTTCATCCGCGAGTCCGCCGGCCAGCCGCAGGCCGCTCCTGCCGTCGGCCGCCGCATCGCAAGCCCGGCCAAGAGCACGTTCGTCAGCGAGGACGACGCGGAACTGCGCGAGATCGCCGAGGGCCTCAAGACCAAGATCAAGGTCGTGGGCTGCGGCGGCGCGGGCTGCAACACCATCTCCCGGCTGAGCGAGGCCGACATCTTCGGCGCCGAGGTCATGGCGCTCAACACCGACGCCCAGCACCTGCTCTCCACGCGCTCGCCGCGCAAAATCCTCGTCGGCAAGCGGCTGACGAAGGGCCTGGGCGCCGGCTCCCTGCCGCAGGTGGGCGAGGAAGCGGCGCGGGAATCGGAGGAGCAGATCAAGGCGTTCCTGCAGGGCGCGGACATGGTGTTCGTGACGTGCGGCCTGGGCGGCGGCACGGGCACGGGCACGGCTCCGGTGGTGGCGAAGCTGGCGCGCGACATGGGTGCGCTGACCATCGCCGTGGTCACGCTGCCGTTCCGCGTCGAGGGCCACGTGCGCATGGAGAACGCCGAAGCGGGATTGGCGCGGCTGCGCGAGGCGGCGGACACGACCATCGTCATCCCCAACGACAAGCTGCTGGAGATCGCTCCCACCCTGCCCATCAACGCCGCGTTCAAGGTCGCGGACGAGGTCCTGCTGCGCAGCATCAAGGGCATCACGGAGATGATCACGAAGCCCGGCCTGGTGAACCTCGACTTCGCCGACCTGAAGACCGTGCTGAAGCGCGGCGGCGTGGCCATGATCGGCATGGGCGAGAGCGACTCGGAGAACCGCGCTCATGATGCCATCGCCGAGGCCATCAGCTCGCCGCTGCTCGACGTGGACATCACGGGCGCGACGGGCGCGCTCGTCAACGTCGTCGGCGGGCCGGACATGAGCATCAAGGAAGCGGAGAGCTGCGTCGAGGAGATCTACAAGCGCGTCAACCCCGATGCCCGCATCATCTGGGGCACGAGCGTGAACCCCGACCTCGACCACACCATCCGCTGCATGCTCGTCATC
>JAIVGT010000389.1 GCA_020201485.1 Halobacteriales archaeon | reverse complement strand
ACCGGCGGCAGCATGCAGGGGGGCGCGACCGGGGGCACGACGGGCGGCGCGACGAAGGACAGCGGCTCGCGCGTGCCGGGCTTCGAAGGGCCCCTGCTCGTCGGCGCGTTGCTGGTCGTCGCCGTCGCGGCGCGCCGGCGCTCGGCGAGGCCGACGCGGAAGCGCGCCGGTTGCAGGCGCGTCGCGCGGCACTTCGGGCAGCGCCCGGGGTTGCGCGGCGCGTCGCGCTCGCCTTCCCAGCCGCAGTCCGTGCAGCGCGCGGGCAGCATGAGCAGCTCCAGCCCCGAGCCGCGCAGGGTCTGCTTCACGTGGCGCAGGTCCTCGAGGACCGTGCGCTCGTCCGCCTCCAGGGCCAGGGCGAGGTCGCGCGGGCTCCATCCGTCGTCGCGCTGCTGCAGGAGCTCGACGATGCGCTGGCGGCGCGTGCCCACGGGACGCGATGCGCGTGCGCGGATATGAGGGGCGCGTCCCGCAACGCTCATTCGCCGGCGCTCGGCTCCAGGGGCGTGGCGCGCGCCCTGCGGTGCGACGAGGCGGCCGATGCCCTGGACGAGCTCGCCGACCTCGCGGAGCTGGCCGGCGACATGTACCCCAGCCGCGCCTTCCGCCGCGCCGCGCGCAGCGTGCGGCAGGCCGAGGGCCCGCTCGCAGAGGCGCTCGCCTCCGGCCGCATCCGGGCCCTGCCCGGCGTGGGCGACGGCGTGGTGAAGCGGCTCACCGAGCTGGCAGAGAAGGGCACGATGACACACCTCGAGGAGCTGCGGGCCAAGCTTCCCCCGGGCCTCGTCGAGCTCACGAAGGTGCAAGGCGTGGGGCCGAAGCGCGCCATGGTGCTGTACCAGCAGCTGAAGGTCGACAGCCGGGAGAAGCTGAAGGAGGCGTGCGAGAAGGGCAAACTCGTCACGCTCCGCGGCTTCGGCGCGAAGCTGCAGGAGGAGCTGCTGCACAACCTGCGGTCGGAGCGGAGCGGTCAGCGCCTCCTGCTCCCGGAAGCGCACCGCGCCGCGGAGGACCTCGACCCCGTGCTCCGCCCCCTCGCCGCGCAGATGGCGTGGTGCGGCTCGCTCCGCCGGCGCAAGGACACGGTCGGCGACCTGGACTGCGTGCTCGTGCCGAGGAAGGGACGCGCCTCCGTCGCGCGCGCCTTGCTCGCGCTGCCCGGGGCGGAGGTCGTGGCCCAGGGCGAGCAGAAGGTGAGCGTGCGCCTCGCCTCCGGGATGCAGGTGGACGTGCGCCTCGTCGAGGCCGAGGCCTTCGGCGCGGCGGTCGTGTACTTCACCGGCAGCAAGGACCACAACATCAAGCTCCGCGCCCTCGCCATCCAGCGCAGCCAGCGCCTCAACGAGTACGGCCTGTTCGAGGTGTCCTCGCGCAGCTCGGCCTGCCCCTCATCCCGCCCGAGCTGCGCGAGGACACGGGCGAGGTCGAGGCCGCGCTCGGGGGGAAACTGCCCGACCTCATCGAGGAATCCGACCTGCGCGGCGACCTGCACAACCACTGCCGCCGGAGCGACGGCGTGCTGAGCGAGGAGGCTTGGGTGAAGGCCGCGGCGAGGAGCGGCCTGGCCTACATCGGGCTCACCGACCACAGCTACGGGCCGAAGGGCGGCCTGCCGGGCTGGGGCTTGACGGGCCAGCAGCTGCTCGAGCACCGCGCGCGCGTCCTCGAGCTCGCCGACCGGCACGCGGGCAAGGTGCGGGTGTTCGTCGGCACGGAAGCGAACGTGCTCGACGACGGCGGCCTCGACCTCTCCGCGAACGTGCTCGACCAGCTCGACTACGTGGTGGCCGGCGTGCACACGCATTTCCAGATGAGCGCGGCGGCGATGACCGACCGCATCTGCAAGGCGCTGCGCTCCGGGCGCATCGACATCCTCAGCCATCCCACCGGCCGCAAGATCGGGCAGCGCGGCCCGCTCGACTTCGACCGCGACCAGGTGTTCCAGGCCGCGGCGGAGAGCAGGACGTGCCTGGAGCTGGACGCGCAGCCGGATCGCCTCGACCTGAACGGCGAGCTGGCGCGGCGGGCCCGCGACCTGGGCTGCCGCTTCACCGTCGACAGCGACAACCACGGCACGCCGGGCCGGGTGCACCTGCGCTGGGGCCTGGACCAGGCGCGGCGCGGCTGGCTGTCGAAGCGCGACGTGCTGACCACGCGGCCGGCGACGAAGGTGCTGAAGGCGCTGCGGGCGCACTGACCGCGCCTCAGAACCCGAAGCCCGTCGGCCGGGCCGCGACCACGGCCCGCTCGCCATGGACCTCGACGACGAGCGGCTCCGGCTCGGCCGTGAGCTCGGCGAGCCAGCCCCCGGTCGCGTTCCGGTGCAGCATGACGGCGTCGCGGAACTCGATGCGCCAGCCATCGGCGAGCCGCGTGCTGTTCAGGACGGGTGCGGGATGGTTCCACGCCCAGGCCGCATACGTGCCGAGCGCCTGGGCGCGCACCACCGCCGGGATGGCGTCCTCGCTCAGGTTGCCGAGGAACTCGTGCGCCTCGCCGTCGCCGGCCAGCGCATCGTGGTCGTGCACGACCCAGCCGCCCGCCTCGGGCTCGGCCACGATCCAGCGCAGGTCGTTCGGCGTCGGCACGACGACCGCGCCGGCCGGCACGTCGCGCGGCAGGGTCGCTTCCCGCAGGCCCGCCGTCGCCAGGAGCGCGACCGCCACGAGCGCCGCGGCGCGCAGCAGGAGCGCGCGGGTCAGCGTGCCCCGCAGCAGGCGCCAGAACACCCACGCGCTCACCGGCGTGACGGCGAACACGCCGAAGAAATACAGGTTCAGCGTCGCGCGCTGCAGGCTGAACGGCCAGAGCGCGGCGACCCCGGTGAGCGTGGGCCAGTCCAGGAGCAGGTGGCTCCACGCCCCGAGGAGGACGGCGAGCAGCGTGAGCGGCGCCAGCTGGAACGCGGCGAACCGCGGGCCCAGGCCGCCGAGCCGCGTGCGCCACCACGGCCGGCTGAGGAGCGCGAGCCCGAGCACGGCGAACAGCGGCGCGCCCCACAACGTGTGGCTCCAGCCGCGGTGCACCGTGAAGTACAAGCGGTCATCGAGGCCCTGCGCCCAGCTCAGCAGCAGGTCCATGTCCGGCATGGCCGCGCCCAGCCCCGCCGCGAGGCACTCCGGCCACGGCCGGCGCAGCGCAGCGTACAAGGCGAGGGGGAGGAGCGCGTGCGTGAAGATGTCCATGCCCGCTCAGATCGTCGGGACGGGCACGCTGTTCATGATGTCGCCCATGATCTGCACCGCGGTCACGCCTTTGATGCGGCTCTCCGGGCGCAGGATGAGCCGGTGCGCCAGGCCGGGGATGGCGATGCGCTTCACGTCGTCCGGCGTGACGAAGTCCCGCCCGGCGAGCGCGGCGTTGCTGCGCGCCAGCTTGAACAAGGCCAGGGAGCCGCGCGGGCTGCTGCCGACGAGGAGCCGGGGCTCCTTGCGCGTGAACGTGATGATCTTCGCGATGTAGTTCAGCAGGGCGTCGTCGACGTGGATGTTCTCCACGACGCGCTGCATCGTCACGATCTGCTCCGGGTTCGTCACGGCCTTGACGTCGAAGTCGTCCTTCTTGCGCACCATCCTGCGCCGGAGGATCTCCGCCTCCTCCTCCTCGCTCGGGTAGCC
>JAIVGT010000388.1 GCA_020201485.1 Halobacteriales archaeon | reverse complement strand
GCGTGCACGCACGCGTAGTCGAACTCGATGCCCTGGCCGATGCGGATGGGCCCGGAGCCGAGCACGACCACCTTGCGGCCGGGCGCGTCCACGACCTCGTCCTGCGACTCGTACGTGGAGTAATAGTACGGGGTGCGCGCCGCGAACTCGGCGGCGCACGTGTCCACCATCTTGTACGTGGGCTGGATGCGCTCCATCCGGCGCTTGGCCGCGACCTCGTCCTCCTTCACGCCCTGCAGGCGCGCGATGCGGGCGTCGCTGAAGCCCATCCGCTTCGCCTCGCGCAGGGTCTCCGCGCCCCGGCTGGCCTTGAGCTGCGCCTCCATGTCCACGATGCGCTGGAACTTGTGGAGGAAGAACGGCTCTATGGCGGTGAGCTCCTGCACGCGCGCGATGCCCCATCCGGCGCGCAGCGCGTCCACGACGGCGAAGATGCGGCGGTCCGTGGCGCGCTTCAGCTCCTCCTCGAGCTGCGCGTCGCTCCACCCCAGGGGCTCGAACCACTTCCGGTCGATCTCCAGGCTGCGGATGGCCTTCTGCAGGCACTCCTCGATGGTGCGCCCGATGGCCATGACCTCGCCCGTGCTCTTCATCTGCGTGCCGAGGTGCCGGTCCACGGTGCGGAACTTGTCGAAGGGCCAGCGGGGGATCTTGCAGATGACGTAGTCGATGCTCGGCTCGAAGCTCGCCGGCGTGACCCCGGTGATGGCGTTGGGTATCTCGTCGAGCGTCATGCCGACGGCGATCTTCGCCGCGACGCGCGCGATGGGGTAGCCCGTGACCTTGCTCGCGAGCGCGCTGCTGCGCGACACGCGCGGGTTGACCTCGATGATGCGGTACTCCCCGGTCTGGGGGTGGACCGCGAACTGGATGTTGCAGCCGCCGCTGATGCCGAGGGCGCGGATGACCTTGAGCGCGGCGCTGCGCAATTGCTGGTGGTCGTCGTCGCTCAGCGTCTGGGAGGGCGCGACGACGATGGACTCCCCGGTGTGGATGCCCATCGGGTCGATGTTCTCCATGTTGCAGACGATGATGCAGTTGTCCTTCGAGTCGCGCATCACCTCGTACTCGAACTCCTTCCAACCGAGCACGGATTCCTCGATGAGCACCTGGCCGATGCGCGAGTAGGCCAGGCCCCGGCCGCAGATCTCCTCCAGCTCCGGCTCGCTGAAGGCGATGCCGCTGCCCGTGCCGCCGAGCGTGTAGGCTGGGCGCACCAGGCACGGGTAGCCGATGTCCTTCGCCGCCTCCTTCGCGTGCTTGATGGACTCGACGGCGACGGCGCGCGGGACCGGCTCGCCGATGGCCTCCATCGTCTTCTTGAACAGGTCGCGGTCCTCGGATTTCTGGATGGCGTCCAGCTGCGTGCCGAGCAACTCGATGCCGAGCTTCTTCAGCACGCCCTTCTCCGCGAGCGCGGCGCAGATGTTCAGCGCGGTCTGCCCGCCCATGCCGCTCAGGATGCCGTCCGGCTGCTCCTTCTTCAGGATGCGCGTGACGCTCTCCAGCGTGAGGGGCTCGATGTACACCTTGTCCGCCATGTCGATGTCGGTCTGGATGGTGGCAGGATTGCTGTTGATGATGACCGTCTGGTAGCCCTCTTCGCGCATGCTGAGCGCGGCTTGCGAGCCGGAGAAGTCGAACTCCGCCGCCTGCCCGATGATGATGGGGCCGGACCCGATGATGCAGACCTTCTTCAGGTCGGTGCGCTTCGGCAAGTCAGCGCCTCCGCGGCGCGACCGGTTGCTGGCCGCGGTCGTCCATCATCTGCCGGAAGACCTGGAACAGGTGCTCCGTGTCGCGCGGCCCGGGATGGGCTTCGGGGTGGTACTGCACGCTGCGGATGGGCATCGAGGCGTGGCGGAAGCCCTCGCTCGTGCCGTCGTTCCCATTCACCTGCGTGACGAGCATGCCGTGCTGCTTCGCGCTCTCCACGTCCACCGCGTAGCCGTGGTTCTGGCTCGTGATGTAGACGCGGCCGTTCTCCAGGTCCTTCACCGGCTGGTTCGCGCCGCGGTGGCCGAACTTGAGCTTGAACGTGCGCGCGCCGAAGGACAAGCCCAGCAACTGGTGCCCGAGGCAGATGCCGAAGGTCGGAAGGTCGGGCTTCAGGCCGCGGATGTCCTTCAGCGCCTGCACCGTGTGCTTCAGCACCTCGGGGTGCGCCGGGTCGCCCGGGCCGTTGCTGAGGAACAAGCCGTCGGGGTCCAGGCCGAGGATGTCCTTGGCGCTCGTGTTCCAGGGCACGCGCTCGACCGTGCCGTGC
>JAIVGT010000185.1 GCA_020201485.1 Halobacteriales archaeon | reverse complement strand
GCCCCACGCCCACCAGCCGTGGATGGCCAGCCCCACGCCCCACCCGAGCGGCACCCACCAGTCCCAGGGCGCGGCCGGCCATGTGCTGTACTTCATCCACGCCAGCACGCCGTTGAGCGCCACGAAGGCCGCGACGTGCTCGCCGAAGATGATGCGGTCGGTGTGCCGTTGGGCCGCGCTTCGTTCGCTCATGTCACGAGGTCGTGGAGCCGCTTCTGCTCCGCGCCCATGCGCAGCTCCATCGCGATGCGCCGGCCGGTGCTCATCTCCCGCCGCCACAGCGCGTTGCCGTAGGGATGTCCGACCGCCATGTGCACGTTCGTCCCCCCGCCCACGCGCGGCGCGACGTCGTACACGTAGAAGTCGAGGTCCTTGTCCACGCACGTCTGCAGGCAGAATGGCCCGAGGATGCCGGGCGCGTAGTGCTCCTGGCTGGCCTTGACGAACTTCTCCGCCATCTCGAACGCCTTCTGCAGCAGGGACTCGCGCAGCGTCGCGCTGTTGTGCCCCACGACCGTGTACTCCGGGATGGCCTGGGCCTCGCCGAGCGTGAGCTGCTGGGGCGCGGGCAGGCGGACGTGCCCGTCCAGGCTGGACTCGAAGCGCCAGTCGATGCCGAGGAGCTCGATGGGCTGCTCCTCGTGCAGCGGGCTGTAGAAGAAGTTCAGGTTGAACACGGGGCCGATGACGTAGCGCTCGATGCGCGCCTGGGCCAGGGCCTCGCGCGTGATGACGCCCTGCTGGAGGAGGAGCGTGCTCTTCCGCGTGTACTCCTCGAAGCTCGCGGCGGTGAAGAACCCGCGCTCCAGCTTCTTCGACGCGTGGTGGAGCTTGACGATGCTGAGCTCGCCGATGTCCTCGGGCGTCTTGATGCGCTCCGGGAAGGGCAGGCCGGCCTGCTCCAGGAGCCAGTAGTAGTCCTTCTGCTCCCCGCGCTCCTCGCTGCGCAGCATGGCGCGGTTGCCGAAGATGGGCACCTCCAGCTCGTCCTCGACCTGCTCCATCGTCAGGTAGGAGGTCAGCGCGCGGTTCGGCACGAGGATGGCGCGCGCCTTGCGCAGCTTCGCCTGCTGCGGCCCCCCGAGGAAATCGGCGAACTTCGGCAGGACCCAGGCCTCGTCGATGAAGCCGCGGCGCTTTTCCCCGCGCTTCTTGTTGCTGGCGAAGTACGTGGCGTAGGGCGCTTCGCGCCCTTCCTGGCACAGGGCGATCGTGCGCAACCCTTCCGCGCTCGCGCCGTCAGCGACGTCGAGGGCGCTGTGGCTCGCGATGACCGCGACGCTGGGCATGCCCTTGTACTTCTTGACGATGCCCTGCGCGCGCTCGCGGGGGAGCATGCGCCTGCAAGCGGCGAGGCTGGCTTGAGGCTTCGCCTCGCCGCCGCAGGCCCTGGGAGGTCAGAGGTGGAGCGTCTTCTGCGCGGAGGCGATGTCGTCCACGCGCAGCACGAGCTCGGCTTCGCCGGTGCCCGTGGCCACGCCGTACGCCTCCTCGACGTTGACGCCGCTGCGCGCCAGCTTCTCCGCGACCTCAGCCAGCTTGCCCGGCGTGCTCGGGACACGCACGACGAGCACGTCCGTGCTGCGGAAGGGGTAGCCCTTGCTGCGCAGGGCCTGCTCCGTCTTCGCCGCCTCGTTCGTGACGACGCGCGCGATGCCGAAGTCGCCCAACGCGGTCAGGTTCACGCCCGTGACGTTCACGCCCGCCTGCGCCAGCGCGCGCGTCAGCTCCCCGAGGGTCCCGGGCTTGTTCTTCAGCGGCACGGTGCTGCTTGGTCTTCGCCATGTGGCTCACCGGACCCCGAGAACGGCCGGAGCGGCATGCAGGTCTGCCCGGGGCTTCCTCGGCCATGCGCGTGGCGCATGCGACCAGGCTCTGCCGGAAAGCGTCAAGGATGCCCGTCGGGGTGCAGGGCCATGCGCGCCCTCGCGCTCGGCTTCGCCCTCGTCCTGTTCGCGACCTTCGTCCCGGCCCACGCCGCGCCCGCGCCCGAGCGGATGGCCGTGGATGCGAAGAGCGACGGCACGAGCGGCGTCATGCCCTGGAGCCAGCTGCAGGCGATGGGCGCGGATTCCGTGCTCCAATGCAGCGGCAGGAGCCCGGACGGGAACGGCTGCACGCTGGAGAACAAGGGCTGCGGCTCCTGGCCGCCGCGCTTCTGCGCCTGGGCCGTCGGATGGATCGCTCCCCCGGCCATCGACCCGCTGCCCGCCGGCGCCTTCGTCGGCAGCACGCACCTCACCATGACCGGCACCTACGACCCGAC
>JAIVGT010000214.1 GCA_020201485.1 Halobacteriales archaeon | reverse complement strand
TCAGCGAGTCCATCACCCAGCCCAGCCTGATCAACCTGGACTACGCCGACGTCCGCACCATCATGGGCTGCGGCGGCGTCGCCGTCATGCTGTACGGCGAGGCGAAGAGCAACGAGCCCAGCAAGGTCGTGCAGGAAGCCCTGAACCACCCGCTGCTCGACGTGGACTACAAGGGCGCCACCGGGGCCCTCATCCACATCACGGGCGGCCAGGACCTGACGCTGCGGGCAGCGGAGGAAGTGGCGGAGAACCTGACCATCGACCTCGACCAGCGCGCCAACGTCATCTGGGGCGCGCGCGTCAACGACGCGTTCGAGGGCCGGATGCGCGTCATGGCCATCATGACGGGCGTCAACACCGCGAACTCGGCCCCGGAGGCCCAGCGCGCCCACGCGCGCCAGGTCGCCGGCAGGCCGGCCGCGGGCAACCTCGAGATCCCGTGGGTCCAGTAGCGTAGCGGGTTCCCGGCCGGGGGTGCCCCGCCCCCGGCCCCTCAAGCTCACCCGGGACTGGCGTTCCGGACGACCTCCCCCCCGCATCGCGGCTTGGCCGCCGCGATGCACCTTCACGCCCCGCCCTGGGGCTCACCCTCAACGACCTCCCCCCGGACCGCGCCGGGCCGCTTTTCCTGGCCGGGCGCGGTCCACCTTCCCTTCGCGACCAACGGACAAGGCTTATGGCGCGGCAGGCCTAGCGCGGGACGTGCCCGCTCCGCCTGCGCGCAGCGCGACGCGCGACGAGGAGGTCGTCGCCGCCGTGGCCAGCGTCTTCGCCAAGCGCGACAAGGTCGAGACGCAGCACCGCCTCCGCAGGTTCGTCGAGGAGGAATTGCAGCGCCGCAAGCCCGGGGCCAAGGTCAGCGGCTCCCGGGCGCGCGTGCTCGCCCTGCGCAGCGGGCTGGTCCGGCTCGAGCTGCGCACGAAGACCATGCCCGGCCAGGAGGAGGCGGAGCAGTGCCCGGCGTGCAAGGGCAAGCTGCGCCGCCTCCGGAACCGCACGCTGAAAGGCGGGACCGTCCTCGTCGGCCTGCGCTGCCCGGAGTGCGGCTACAAGAGCGGCCGCGACCTGGAAGTGCCGACGAAGTACGTGTTCCACCGGCGCTAGTCGGAGCACACGCCGCGGCCGCCGCTCTGCAGCGCGACGCGCCCCGGTGCGGACGCGTTGCCGTCGAGCGTCATGAGCGAGCTGCAACCGTGACCGTCGAAGTCGAAGGCGGCGGTCCACGCGAGGCGCAACGGTGGTCCATCGAGCTCGGTCATGTTGTGCCGGCGGGGAGCGCGTGGGATTCCCACAACGCGCTGCCGCGGGGCACGGCCAGTTCGAGGCGGACGCTGCCATGACCGTGGCCGTCGATGCGGGCCCAGCTGTCGTTCAGGAACGTCAGCCGTGCAGCGCCGCTGATGACCGGAGTCGCATTGCGCATGGCGGCAACGGCGCCCAGGTTCCGGTACGGCCGGTCCTCGCCCGGGGAGAGCTGGGGGGCGACGAGGAACGGGACAACGACCGCGTAGCCAGATTCGCCCTGGGGCAGCAGTCCACCATCCACCGGATGGCGCCATCCGCGTGACCGGGCGGCTGGAGGCAGCCGGCCAGCAGCAGGACCACGCCCAGGGCCGCGCGCATGCCCCCGCATTCTGCGCCTGCCGCGATGAAGCCTCGCGTGCAGTTCGGCCCGGACCTACCGCTTCCGCATCGCCATGATACGCTCCATGGCCATGCACGACCACAGCGTGTAATTGTCCGGGTGTGCGCGCATGTCGCGGAGCACGTCCTCCGGCTTCGCCCACTTCCAGTCGTCCGCTTCCTCCGGGTTGCCCGGCACAGGCCCATCGTACGTGCCGACGAAGACGTGGTCGAACTCGTGCTCGCCCAGGCCGTTCGTCCAATCGGCCTTGTACGTGAAGCTGAACACCTCGCGCAGCTCCGCGTCGAAGCCGCATTCCTGCAGAAGCTTGCGGTGCACGGCCTGCTCCAGGGTCTCGCCGGCCAGCGGATGGGAGCAGCAGGCGTTCGTCCACAGACCGCCGAAGTGGTGCTTCTTCACCGAGCGCAGCTGGAGCAGGACCTCGCCCCTCGTGTTGAAGATGAAGATGCTGAAGGCGCGATGGAGCTTCGCCGGCAGCCTGTGCGCCGCCATCTTCTCCTCCGTGCCCACCTCGCGGTCGTGCTCGTCCACGAGGATGACGCGCTCGGCCATCGGTGCTGCATGCTAGCCCGGCCTATTTCAGCGCTGCGCCTTTACAAGCCATTCCGCTTGAGGTCGTCCACCACGCCGGGCGTGATGAGGAGCTGGCCCTCCACCACCGGGTAGGCGTAGGGCAGCTCCACGCTGCGCCCCTCGCCGAGCTCGATCTCGACCTCCTTAGTCAGCTCGATGTCCTCCAGCTCCAGGCCCATGCGCACCAGGTTGCCGACGAGCACCGCCATGTCGATGGGCAATTGCAGGGGCCCGAGGTGCCGGGCTTCGAGGTGCTGCGGACGCGTGATGAGCTTGCCCGTCTTGCCCGTGAACTCCTCCACGCCCAGGATGCCGCCCACGACGAGCACGTCGAAGTCGTCGAACTCGTCGGGACGCACCGCCGGCTCCGCCTCCGGGTCGGTGACGAGGATGCGCTGCCCGGCGAACGCTTCCCCGGCCGGCTCGGCGCGCGCCTCGGCCAGCTCCTGCAGGCGCTCGCGCTCCTCCGCGCCTTGGACGTTCGTGAACACGAGGCGCTCCACGAGCTGCGCGGCGTGCGCGTACTCGAGCCAGAGCCATTCGTCGATGCGCGCCTCGGCGTGCTCGATGCAGAACGTCGTGCGGGGCAGGTCGTCGGTCATGCGCGTCCCACCTCGGCCGACGCGGCGCGCGCGGCCCGGACGCCGGCGAGGTTCGTGAGGGCGATGCCGGACAGGACGAGTGCTCCGCCGAGGGCAACGTAGGGCGTGACCGGCTGGCCGAAGACCGTGGCCGCGAACAGCACCGCTGCGACGGGCATGAGCAGGATGTAGATCGTGGTCTCCGTCGCGGTGAGCCGCTGCAGGCCCCAGTAGTATATGGCGAAGGCGAGCGCGGTGCTGACGAGCCCGAGGTAGAGCACGCTCGCCCAGCCCAAGGTGGTGAGATGACCGAAGCCGCCGACGCTCAGCGGCAGCGACCAGGGCAGGAGCAGGGCCATGCCGACGAGCGTGCCCCAGGCCGCGACGTAGGGCCCACCGTACTTCCCTGCGATGGGCTTGCCGATGACGGTGAAGATGGCCGTGCTCAGCGGCGCGAGCAGCACGATGCCGCTCAGGCCGGCGATGTGCAGTGTGGCCTCGCGCCCGGGCGTGCCGAGCGTCGCGACCACGGCCACGCCCGCGAAGGCCAGCGCCAGGCCCGCGAGTTTCGCCGGCGGCATGCGCTCGCGCAGCACGAGGAAGCTGAGCGCCGCGGTCATCGCCGGCACGCTGCTCACCAACAGCGCCGCCGTGCCGGGAGGGATCTCCTCCTGCCCGGTGTAGAGCGCGAGGTGGTAGACCACGACCATGAAGAAGCCGACCGCGGCGAAGCGGGGCACGTCGGCCCGTTCCGGCAGCCTGCGCAGGCTCGGGCTGGCCAGGATGAGGGCCGCGAACGCGCCGCCGGCGATGACGTGGCGGATGGTCGCAAGCTCGAGCGGCGTGAGGTCGCGCAGCGCCCAGGCGATGGGCGAGTAGGCCACGCCCCAGATGACCATGCACAGCCCCATCAGGGCGTGGACCGCCACCTTCGCCGCCAACGGGGGCGCATCCTGGCCGCAGACCTTGAGGATGCCGCCAGCCCGCCGCGCAGAAGGGCGGAAATACGTGCAACGCGGTCCGCAGGACGATGCGCTACAAGGCCGCGGCCCTGCAGATGCAGTGCGGCCCGGACAAGGCGGCGAACCTGCAGAAGGCCATGGAGCTGCTGCGCGCCGCGGTGCGCGACGGGGCGAAGCTCATCGTCATGCCCGAGCTGTTCAGCACCGGCTACGACCCGCCCGCCGCGGCCAAGGAGGCGGAGAGCGCGAAGAGCGGGAGCGTCAGCTTCCAGCTCAAGGAGGAGGCGAACCGCAAGGACCTGTGGATCGTGGGCAGCATCGCCGAGCGCCCCGAGCTGCCGCAGACGAAGCCGACCATCAGCAGCTTCCTCGTCGCCCCCGAGGGTGTGAGCGAGAGCGCGCGCAAGATCCACCTTTGGGACCAGGAGAAGCTGCACTTCGCCGCCGGGGCGCGCACGAAGGTCCTCAACTCCCGCCTGGGCCGCATCGGCCCGGTCAACTGCTACGACTTGGAGTTCCCCGAGGTGGCGCGCTCCTGCGCCGTGAAGGGCGCGCAGCTCCTCGTCAGCCCGGCGGCGTTCATGACCGGCGACATCTGGGACCTCGCCACGCGCGCCCGGGCCCTGGAGAACGGCTGCTGGCTCATCGCCGCCAACCACGTCGGGCCCGCCCCCGGGGGGAAGCGCTTCTGCGGCCACGCCCGCATCGTCGCCCCCGACGGCCGCGTGCTGCACGACGCGGGGGAGAAGGAGGGCTACGCCATCGCCGACGTCGACCCCATCCAAGTGCTCGACCACCGCAAGGCGCGGCCCTATCTCACCGATCTGCGCAAGTTCGAATGAGACGCGCGGGAGCGTGCGCGCGACGGCGGGTTGCCCAGAAAAGCCTCATCCTCCCCGCGGTCTTCCGGGCCATGCGCTCCGCGCTCCTTGTGTTCGTCGCCCTGCTCGTCCTGCCCGCCCCGGCGCTCGCCGTCGTCGAACCGCTGCCCGTGGGGCCCATCATCGGCCTCTCGCCCCTGCCGGACGGAGCGGGCCTGGCCAACAGCTGCGTCGTCGTGCTCACCGGCACGTGCCGCTTCGCCTGCGACGCGGAGCAGCCGTTCCTCATCACCTACGTCTCGCCCGTCACCTTCGTCCGCCTGACGTGCGCCGGCCGCGTCCTCTTCGAGGACCACCCCATCGTTGGCTTCAGCGTGTACAGCCCGCTGCCGCTCGTGTACCGGGGCATCGGCCCGCTGCACGGCGTGGGCACGTGCGAGGCGTGGGGTCCAGGCGTGATGGCGTGCGCGAACACGCCGCTGCCCGCGTGACCTACACGTCGAACTCGCGCTGCTTCATCCACATCGCGCTCGCGCCCAGGAACACCGCGCCCGCCGCGAGCAGGAGGAGGAGGGCCCGCATCGGCCCCTCGCCCGTCGGCAGCCATTGCACCGAGTTCAGGCTCCAGCCGCCCACCGCCTCCAGGATGTGCTGGTTCAGCGTGAACTGCCGAACCGGGGGCACGAACAGGCTGACGATGGTCTCCCAGCCGATGACGAACGCCACGCCGATGAGGTACGGGCGGTCCACGAGCACGCCGAGGAGCGTGAACAGGCAGCCGTACACGAACAGCGTGAGCAGGCTGACCAGGAGGGGGGTGACGAGGAACCCGGGGTCCGTGCTCGGCTGGCCGAACAGGAGCAGGTACGTGACCACGATGCCGAGCACGACCGCGACCGCGGCCACCGCGTATCCCGCGATGAACTTCGTCACGGGCAACGTCCAGCGCTCGGCGCGCGTGAGGATGAAGGGCAGCGTGCCGCGCTCCTTCTCGTCGGCGAGCACGCCCGCGGCGTAGAAGAGCGCGACGAGCGGCAGCAGGACGCGCAGGTGGAGCAGGCTGAGGATCTGGAGGTAGAAGTCCTTGATGGTCAGCCGCTGCGGGGGCGTTGGCGGGGTCGCGTCGGGGGCGAGCGCCGGGTCCACGGTGAACGCCTTCGCCACGTGGTTGTCGGCCGGGCTCGTGTCCCGCCCCGCGGTGCCGTTCGCGTACGCCTCGGCCCAGAGCGCGCCTTCCTGCACGTTCCAGGTGAAGCTCACCGTGTCGCTCGCGCCCGGGGCGAGGGTGAGGTTCTTGCTGATGTCCTTGAGGGCGGCGAACTGCGTGCCGAACATGCGGCCGACCCGCAGCGTGCCGTTCCCGTCGAACGCGGCCGTGCCGCGGTTCGTGAACGTCGCGGTGAAGGTCGCGCTGTCGCCGGGTTTCGCGCTGCTCGGGATGCTCAGGTCCGTGACGGCGACGTCGTACGTGCCGGTGCTGTTCGCGCTGCCGGCCAGCCCCGCGGGCGCGGCCGGGCCGCTCGCCGCCGTGGGCACGACATAGTGCACGGCGACAGGCAGCGGGACCTGGTTGTTGAACTCCTCGACCTCGCCGATGTCGTCGCTGCTGTCCGCCTCGGCGAGCACGTAGTACACGCCCGGCTGCGCAGTCCAGTTGAGCTGGATGGCGCGCTTCTCGCCGCTGCGCATGTGGTCGATGAGGACGGTGTTCGTGGCGCTCGGGCTGAGCGTGTTGCCGAAGACGCGGCCGACGCTGAGCGTGGCGTTGAACGCGCTCACGTCGCCCTTCAGGTTCACGATGTCGGCGGTGAAGGTCACGTTCTGGCCCTCGGTCAGCGTGCTGGGCACGAGGACGTTCGTCGCCGACACGTCGCTGTTGTGCGTGGCGAGCCAGGCCCCGGTGAGGAGCACGGGGGCCAAGGCCGCGACCAGGACCATGGCGAAGCCCTTCGCGCCCATCCAGGCGCGCAGGTTCGTGACGAGGAGGGTCCCTGCGGCGCTCATGCTCCACCCACCAGGTAGCGGAAGACCGCTTCCACGTTGTCGTCCGGGCTCGTGACGCTGCTGAACACGATGCTCTCCTTGACGAGCAGCTCCTGCAACGCGGCGAAGAACTCCTGCGGCTTCGCCGTCTGCACCACCACCGCGCCCTCCTCCGCCTTCAGGCTGAGGACGGTGGGCCAGTCCCAGAGGAGCGCGCCGAGCTTGCGCGCATCCGGGGTCGCGATGCGCACGGTGCGCGGGTAGCGCTCCAGCAGGTCGCGGATCTCGCCGACCTCGCCGTGCGCCATGAGCCGGCCGTGGTTCAGCAGGAGGATGCGCGCCGTCATGGCCTCGACGTCGGGCAGGACGTGCGTGCTGAGCAGGACGCTCTTGCCCTGCTGGGCCAGGCCCTTGATGAGCTCGATGAGGTCGCGCCGCGACATGGGGTCGCTGCCGAGCAGGGGCTCGTCGAGGATGAGCAGCTCCGGCTCGTGCAGCAGGGCCAGGGCCAGCTTCAGCTTCTGCCGCTGGCCGCGGCTGTACGCCTCGACCTTGCGGTCCTGCTCCTCGGCCAGGCCCACTTGGCGCAGCGCGCCGGCCGCGGCGTCCTCCGCCGCCTGCCCGCCCAGCCCGCCGAGCTTCGCGCCCAGGGCCAAGGCCTGCTTGCCCGTGCGGTCGCGCCACGGCGCGTCGCCTTCCGGGACGTAGCCGATGCGGCGCAGGAGCTTCGTGTTGTCCCACGGGTCCTCGTCGAGCACGGTGAGGGAGCCGGCGCTCGGCTTCTGCAGGCCCATGGCCATGCGGATGAGGCTGCTCTTGCCCGCGCCGTTCGGGCCCAGGAGCCCGGTGATGCCCGGCTGGACCTCGACGGTCACATCGTTGACGGCGATGACCTCGCCGTACCACTTGCTCAGGTCCTTCGCGGCCAGGATGCTCATGTCAGCCACCTGCCAGGCGGGGGTGCTTCCACGCCACGAGCGCGATGCCGGTGCCGGTCAGCAGGAGCATCTCCGCCAGGCCCCACCACCACGGGAAGAGCTGCGGCCCGGCCTGGAACAGCACCGGGCTGAGCTGGGACATGGAGACGAGCGGGCTGAGGATCTGCAGCTGCGCGTTGCGCGTGATGCCTTCCAGGAGGTTGCTCACGAACACGTCGAGGATGAAGAACGCGCCGAGGAAGGTGATGGTCGCCGCGCGCGCGTTGCGCGCCACGCAGCTCGCGCCGATGCTGAGCGCAGTCAGCATGCCGGCCCAGAGGAAGCCCTCCACGAGCACGCCGAGGGGCACGAGCTCCCAGTGCGCCGGGTGCTGCTCCACGAGCATGACCGTCGCCAGGAAGTAGAGCAGGGCCGGGCCGATGACCGCGAGGCTCGTCAGGCCGAACACGGCGAGCACCTTGCCCGCGAGGTAGTCGCGCTGGCGCAGGCCGCGGCTCAGGTACAGCTCGAGCGCGCCGTGCCGGCTGTCGTCGAGCACCGTCGAGGCCCCGATGATGCCGGCCATGGCCACGCCGCCCCAGAGCAGGGTGTGGAACGCGGCGAGGAAGTTGTCGAGCGTGTTCTGCGTCGGGAGGCGGGGCGCGTAGAACAGCGCCACGATGAACACCAGGGCGAGGGCGTAGGTCGCCCAGATGTTGCGGAAGGCGCGCCGCGTCTCCTGGGCGATGATGACGGGGAAGGCGGGCCCGGTGCGGAGC
>JAIVGT010000387.1 GCA_020201485.1 Halobacteriales archaeon | reverse complement strand
CACGTACACCGTGCCATCGGGCGCGGCCGCCGGGTGCCCGTTGATGCCGCCGCAGCCATCGCGCGCCTCGACGGCGACCGGCTGGTCGAGGACGAAGCCGAGCCCGCCGTCGAAGCTCGTGGCGCAGTCCGTGCTGGCGATCTTGTTGTAGCAGAAGTACGTCGCCTGCGGGTAGAGCGCGCCGGCGGGGGCGAGCGTGGGCGCATAGGGCCCGGTCACGACCTTCTGGTGGTCGATGCCGGGCGTGCCGCACGCCAGGGGCTTCTGCAGCCAGCTCGCGCCGTCGTCGTCCGTCCAGAGAAAGGTGGTGCAGCCGAGCGCCGGGAACATCTGGTGCACCATGACGCGGCTCGTCACCGGGTCCACCCACAGCATGGGGTCGCTCGTGCCAACCGGGTCGAGCTGCTGCTGGTCGCGCGGCAGGGCGCCGAAGTGGACGCTCACGTTCCACGTCGTGCCCCCGTCCCGGCTCACGATGGCGTCGTTGAAGGCGGTGACGAACACGGAGCCGTTGCGCGTGATGCCGAGGTTCGGCTCCGCGCCCGGGAAGCCCGTGTCGGCGATGGCGAAGCGCGGCAGGTCCGCGGGCAAGGGCAGCATGGCTCCCGCCCCATCGAAGGCGACCCAGCGCTCGGTGACCGGCGCGGCCGGGGGCGAGGCCTGGGCCTGGCTGACGTTCTGGGTCGAGGGTTGCGGCGCAGGGACGGGGTCCTGGGTGAAGTCGGGCGCGCGGCGCGCCGGCCCGGGGTCGCCCGGCCCGGGGGGCGTGCTCGCCACGCCCGCCGGCCCCTGCAGGCAGCCGCCCAGGGCGAGGGTGACGAACGCCAGCGCGAGCCACGGGGCCGGATGCATGCCTCCCGGCTCGCTCCTCAGGGCATGAAGCTTGTCGAAGCGACGTTGGAGCATCGCCCGGGGCCGGCCCGGCGCAACGCCTTTGTGCCGAGGGGGCATGGCGCGTGCATGGAGCGCGTCGCGGTCCTGGGCGCGGGGCAGATGGGGCACGGCATCGCGCACGTGAGCGCCCTCGCCGGTCACAGCGTCGTGCTGCGCGACGTGAAGGACGAGTTCGTGCAGAAGGGCCTGGCCAGCATCCGGAAGAACCTCGACAAGGGCGTGGAGCTCGGCAAGGTGAAGGGCGAGGACCGGGACACGGCGCTCGGCCGCATCCGGGGCACGACCGACCTGGAGGAAGCAGCGCGCGAGGCGAGCGTCGTCATCGAGGCCATCCCCGAGGACCTGGCCCTGAAGCGCGCCACGTTCGCCGAGCTCGACCGCATGGCGCCGAGCGGTGCGCTCCTGTGCAGCAACACGAGCAGCATCCGCATCGCGGAGATCGCGCACGGCCTCGGCCAGCCGAAGCGCGTCCTCGGCATGCACTTCTTCAACCCCGTACACCTCATGCCCCTGGTCGAGGTCATCCACCACCCCGGCACGGGCCCGCGCGAGCTGGAGCGCGCGCTCGGCTTCGCGCGCGGCCTGGGCAAGGAGGCCATCGTGGTGAAGGACAGCCCCGGCTTCGCCACGAGCCGCCTCGGCGTGGCCCTCGGCCTGGAGGCGATGCGCATGCTCGAGGAGGGCGTGGCGAGCGCGAGCGACATCGACAAGGCCATGGAGCTGGGCTACAAGCACCCCATGGGCCCGCTCAAGCTCAGCGACCTCGTCGGGCTCGACACGCGGCTGCACATCGCCGAGTACCTGTTCGCGCAATCGGGTCGCGAGGTGTTCCGCCCGCCCGAGGTCCTGCGCGCGAAGGTGCGCGAAGGCAAGCTGGGCAAGAAGACGGGCGAGGGGTTCCACGCCTGGCCGAAGGAATAGTCCGCGCCCGCCGACCCTCCGCTGAGAACGGGGATAAGCCGCGCAGCCTTGTCACGGAGCGTGGTGACAAGGGCCCTGGCAGCCGCCGCGCTCGGCGCGCTGCTCCTCGGCACCGTGGGTTCCTTCGCCGGAGGACCCTGTCCCAACCTCCACGCCCTGCCGGCGCCGCAGCCCGAACGGCTCGCGGCGCTGGCGGCGCTCGACCTCGGCTGGGCGCAGCCGGGGCCGGGCTCGCAATCCCCCGCGTGCGGCGGCAAGCTCCGACCCGGCGCGCAGCTCGTCATCGACGGCAGCGTGCTCTGCACCGCGGACTGGGTCTTCCGCGACGCGCAGGGCGCGCTCTTCCTCGGCACGGCCGGGCATTGCCTGCCCCCGGGCGCGCGCCGCGCGGACGTGCCGGGCGCGGCGGACGACATCGGGCAGGTCGCGTTCACCGTCGCGCAGGGCGTGGGCGAGGATTTCGCC
>JAIVGT010000184.1 GCA_020201485.1 Halobacteriales archaeon | reverse complement strand
GCCCATCAGGCTATGCTGCGCGGCGTGGCCGGTCCCTACCGCGGCGGGCCCCGGTCGCCGCGCTGCGGCCGGCCTTTCCCCTTCGCGCGCTGCCGCGCGCCTTGGCCCTTCTTGGCGCGCGCCTCGGCGCGCGGGAGGGTCACGGGCTTTGTGCCCGCGGGCAGGTCCTTGTGGTACCAGAGGTAGGGCGTGCGGTGCCAGCCGTCGCGCTCGTACAGCCGCTTCCCGCCCTCGTTGCCCTCCAGGACGTGCAGCTCCAGGCGCGCCGCGCCCAGGCTGCGCGCGTGCTGGTCGGCGAAGCGAAGCATCTCCGCGCCGATGCCCTCGCCCCGCAGGTCCGGGAGCACGTAGAAGTCCTCCAGCCCCACCGCGGGCTGGGCGCGCCACGTGCTCACGTGGTGGTGCAGGCTCATGCAGCCCACGATGCGCGCGCCGTCGTCGGCGACGGCGTAGCGGAAGGGCGGGGCGTCGCGGAAGCCCCAGGCCCACATGCGGGAGAACGCGCTCGGCCGCGGCGGCTCCCAGCCCTCGCCCTTCGCCAGGGCGCGCACCAGCGGGTAGACCTTGACCGACTCGCCGCGCACAGCCCACCGCACGTGCATACGCGGTCATCGCCTCGCGGAAGATGAATGTGGCCCCCCGTTGAGTCCTCCAGTCACGCGTCGTGGAGGTGTCTTCGGGGGGGCCGGGCGGGCATGGTCGCGTGGAGGGAAGAAGCCGCTGTCCCCGGCGCATAACAGTGCCGATCCTCGCGCGACGCTGCGCGCTCCCGTTCCTGACCCTGCGCCGGGCGGATGTCGCGGTGCCCGACCCGCGTTGCCGCGGTGCGGGCGTGTGCGGTACCGCGTTGTCCTCGCATCACGGCGTGCAGCGTGCTGCGCTCCGCCAGGGGCCCAAATCGCGGGACCGTGTGGCCCTCGGGCACCGGCCCCCGTTCATGGCTCGCGGGGGCGTGAGATGGTCCCTGGGCAGCCTGCATGGCGGGGCCAGGCTCTTGAGGGTATCGGGCGACACGGTTAAATCCGGGGCCTCCGTGTGCGCTGCCATGCGCACGCGCCCGGCCTTCGCGGCCGCAGCCTTGGTGCTCCTGCTCCTGCCCGTCAGCCTGGCCGCGGCCCCGGAGCCGCTGACGCTGACCCCGGAGCGCCCCCTGGCGAGCCCGCTCGGCGTCGCGCCCGGCAGCACGCTGAAGCTGAACTGGAGCGTGAGCAACCCCAACGACGAGGGCCTGCTCCTCCTGCTCACCGCCTCCGGCCCCGCGGGCTGGAACGTCACGCTCCTCCCGACGAGCTTCGACCTGCCGGAGCGCAGCGCGGGTGCGGTGCGCACCTTCCAGCTCCTGGTGCACGTGCCCGACCGCGCCCAGCCCCAGCCCGGCTCGTTCGCCGTGCACCTCGCCGCCGCGAACAGCACGACCGGTGACACGCTGACCCAAGACCTCGACGTGCCCGTGCAGGTCGCGTACAGCGCGCTCGTCCTCGGCCGGTGGGACAACCCGCTGCCCGCGCCGCTCGACAACGCCTACGGCGTGTTCCTCATCGACCTCGCCGTGTGGGCGCTCATCGCCGGCGTGCTCCTCGCCGTGCAGAAGCCGCTCGTCGCCTGGCTCACGCGCCGCGCCGAGCAGCACGTGAGCGCGAAGATCGCCGCCACGCTGCGCACCCCCATCTTCCTCAGCATCGTGTTCTTCGGCCTGACGCAGGCCTGGGACGCGCTCCCGCCCAGCTGGTGGGTGGACATCGGGCACCGCGTGCTGGCCGCGACCTTCATCCTCGTGGCGATGTTCGTCGTGTACAAGGTCTTCCGCGCCGTGCTCATCTTCTACATCGAGAACATCGCGGCGAAGACGGAGTCGGAGCTCGACGACATCCTCATGCCCGTCCTGGAGAAGGTGGGCGCGGTCGTCATCGTCTTCGGCGGCACGCTGTACTTCATCGGCACGCTGGGCATCGACCTGGGCGCGTTCGTGGCGGGCGGCGTCGTGGTCTCCATGGTCCTGGCCTTCGCCGCGCAGGACACGCTGAGCAACTTCTTCGCCGGCATCTTCCTCATGCTCGACCGGCCGTTCATCCGCGGGGACGACATCATGCTCATCGGCGGCGGGCCGCTGGAGGGCAACATCTTCCGCGTGGAGGAGGTCGGCCTGCGCAGTGCTCGGCTGTACCACTACCAGAAGCACCAGCTCGTCATCGTCCCGAACAACGACCTGGCGAAGAACCCGGTCGTGAACCTGATGAAGCCCGACGTGCGCCTGCGCGGCTCGGTGCGCGTGGGCGTGGGC
>JAIVGT010000386.1 GCA_020201485.1 Halobacteriales archaeon | reverse complement strand
GCTCAAGCTGCAGGACGGCGACGAGGTCACGGTCGAGGTCGAGGCCTGACGCGTGGTCGCTTCCGTGCTCGCCGCGCCGGCGCCCGTGCGAACGCGCCACGGCAAGACTTATCGCGACGCGTCCCCATGATGGAACGCTGCCATGCGCCGCATCAAGGTCATCTCCGAACCGACCGACCTGGTGCCCCTCCTCCGCGCGCTCGACACCGAGGTGAAGCGCGAGGTGTACAAGGAGGTCGCGCAGCAGTGGTGCCCGACGAGCTACATCGGCCGCAAGTACGGGGCCGAGGGGGAACGAGCCCTCGCTTTCTTCGAGAAGACGAAGCTCGTGGAGACGAAGTTCGAGCACGTGGGCGGCCAGCCGGAGAAGGTGTACCACTCCTACTACGGCGCGTTCCACATCAACGCCCAGGCCACGGTCCAGGAGATCGGCGAGATCCTCGGCGTGGCCGCCATGCCGGACGCGGAGTTCGAGCACATCGAGGACGAGATGCTCGCCCTCGTCGGCACGCAGGGCGCGGGCGCGCGCGAGGTGGGCGAGAAGCTCGACATCCCCCTCGTCCGGCTGAAGGCCCTGCTGAAGCGCTCGATGCGCCTGGACCTGAAGGGCCACGTCGTCGTGCGGGCCGATGCGCCGCACAGCGCCGCCGTGGCCGCGCCGCGTTAGCGCTTCCTTCCGAACACGCCTCCGCTCTGCCCCTGGCCCTGCTGCTGCAGCGGCTGCGCCAGGATGGGGTCGAGGGCGCGCTTGAGCTGCTCCCCGCTGTTCGCGCGCTGGCCCTCTTGCTGGACGCGCTCGGCGAGCGGCTTGTCCTGGAGGATGTCGCGCACCCAGTGCTGGTAGTGCTCGCGGTGGAAGAGCACGACCTCGGGCGGCGCGGACAGGATGTTGCGCCGCAGCTCCTCCAGGCTGTGCGCCCGGGCGCCGTTCTGGAAGCGGAAGGCTTGCTCGTCGGGGCAGGGCTCGGTGGTGAACCGCATGGGCATCCGGCTGCGCAGCCCCGCCCTGCGCCATGAAGCTCGTCGTCGCAACCTGCCCTCGTCGCAACCTCGCTGCCAAGGATGCGCCGCGCCAGACGGGTCCCATGCCTGGGAAGGACCCGGCGAAAGCCCCTTGGCACGGCAAGCAGCATGTCGGCCGGGTTCCGGTCCGTCAGGTCCCCCACGTCGGGCCGGTTTCCTCTCCTTCCCTCGAAAAGCCTCAAGCCCCGGCCGCGCATCGCGCGGGCGTGCGCGAGCCGTTCCGCGTCCTGTTCATCTGCGTGGGCAACGCGGTGCGCAGCCAGATGGCCGAGGGCTTCGCCCGGGCGTTGGGCGGCAAGGCGGTGGATGCGCGCAGCGGCGGCTCCTCCCCGGCCGGCTTTGTCGCGCCCAAGGCCATCGAGGTCATGCGCGAGCGCGGCATCGACGTGCGCGGCCAGGAGAGCAAGGGCATCGACTGGGGCTTCATGGAGTCCGCGGACGTCGTCGTGAGCACGTGCCACGAGGCGCAGGAGGCCTGCCCGGTGCAGTTCCGCCCCGGCACGCTGCAGTGGGACATCGCCGACCCCATGGGCCAGGGCATGGACGCGTACCGCGCCGTGCGCGACGAGGTCGAGGCCAAGGTGCGCGGCCTGCTCCGGCAGCACGGCATCACGGTCGAGGAGGCGCGGGCGTGAGCGGGCGCATCACCGTGCTCCGGCTCGGGCACCGCCCGTTGCGCGACAAGCGCATCACGACGCACGTCTGCCTCGTGGCGCGGGCGTTCGGCGCGGACGAGGTCGTGCTCACGGAGCGCGACGACGCCCTGGAGCGGAACATCCGCGGCGTGGTGAAGCGCTTCGGCGGGGACTTCGCCCTGCGCATCGACCCCCGCTCGCACAAGCGCATCCTCGCCGATTTCCCGGGCATGGTCGCCCATCTCACGATGTACGGCGAGCCCTACGCCGCGGCCGTGCCCCGCTTGCGCGACGCGCGCGACCTGCTCGTCGTCGTGGGCGCGGAGAAGGTGCCGGGCGACCTGTACGACCTGGCCGATGTGAACCTCGCCGTGGGGAACCAGCCGCACAGCGAGGTGGCGGCGCTCGCCGTGCTCCTGCACGCGCTCCGCCCGGAAGCCCTGAGCAAGCCCGTGCAGGGCGAGCTGCGAATCGAACCAGCCGCGCGCGGCAAGGTCGTGAAGCCGGGCGCCCCGTAGCGTGCCCCGCTACCTATTTGCCCTGGCAGCCGCTTGCCCGGCCGAATGTCGGCGCTCCAGGGCCAGCTCCTCGCCTACATCACCGAGCGCACGGGCGAGCCCGGCA
>JAIVGT010000385.1 GCA_020201485.1 Halobacteriales archaeon | reverse complement strand
GCATGGCGCAGTAGCCGGAGCCGCCCGGCGCGACCGTGGCGTCGAACCACTGCGCGACGCGGCTCGAGCCGTCGGCGTTGGCGAACATCTCGTGGCCCGGCCGCACGCCCGTGTCCACCATGGCCAGCTTGACCCCGCTGCCGTCGTAGCCCAAGGCTTGCACCGTCGGCACCTGCTCCAGCGTCGCGGCTTCGCCGAGCGTCGTGCTGACGTGGATGCTGTCCGGCGTGTCGAGGCCGGCGCGCTGCACGCTGCCCCAGGCCAGGAGCTGCGGGACGAGCGCGGACTGCATGCGCACGTGCGCCGCGTCCACGGGCGCCGTCACGCCGAGGACCTCGCCGCCCAGCTGGCTCACGCGCTGGCGCAGCTCGCCGAGGAACGGCGCGCTCGCCTGCGCCCAGTGCGCGCGCCACGCGGCGCGGTCCTGCGGGGCGCTCGCCGGGCTCGGCAAGGCCGGCCCTTGCACGACGACCGTGACCTCGCCGCCGCGCGCGATGGCCGCCTGCAGCGCGGGCTCGGCCTTGCCCAAGCCGTCGTGGGCCTGCGCGGGCAGCGCGAGCGGGAGGAGCACGGCGAGGAGCGTGAGCAGGGCGAGGGCGCGCATCACGGCGCGAGGGACAGCGCGCGCCTTAAGGGCATTCGCCAGACCCTGGGCGCGTCGCTCAGCCGGATGCGGACATGTTCATCGGCGCGGTGAACTGGAGCCCGCTGGCCTGCCGGCCGAACATGGGGTGCGCGATGAAGGTCGCGGCGCTGTCGTAGTCGTCCGCCCAGGCCACGACCGCATGCCCCTGCATGTCGAACGTCGCCTCGAAGAAGTCGGCGAGGTTGCGGTTGCCCCGCGTGCCGACGGGCTGCGGCTCGGTGCAGGTCAGGCCCTGCGTGCAGATGCTGCCCTTGTGGTTGGGCTTCTCGCTCACCTTGCTCGTGACCCAGTGGGGCGTGCTGCTCAGCGCGTCGTCGGTCGCGGCCATCGTCACGAACCAGTCGCTCGTCGCGTCGTCGAGCTGCTGCACGGTGTCGTTCGTGCCGTACCACGTGATGGCGACCTTGCCCGCGTCGCCGGCGATGACCCAGGGGAAGGCCTCCGTGCCCTTGTCTTCCGGGCCGCTGACGCTGACCGGCGCGCTCCAGTGCTCGCCCTGGTCCGTGCTCGTGCTGAGGAAGACGTTGAAGCTGCCGCCGTGCGCGTTGCTGAACACCACGTACAGGTTGCCCGCGGCATCGCTCGCCATGACCGGGAAGAGCTGCGTCGGCTCCTCGGCCTTGATGTGGCTGACCGTCCACGTCGTGCCGTCGTCCTTGCTGTGCAGGACCTGCACGCCCTTGCTGTCCGCTTCCCCGACCGGCAGGAACAGGTCGCCGCTCTTCGCGTCGCGGATGATGGGACCGTCGATGTTGAAGCAGCCGGGCACGGTCGCGGTCGGCGCGCCGTTGCAGTCCATGACCAGGACCTGCTGCGGGAAGGTCATGCCCTTGTCCGTGCTCTTCAGCACCCAGAGCTGGGAGTAGAACGTCTGGTAGGCGAGGACGACCTCGCCGCACGCCTTGCCCGGGGCGAGCCAGTTGCGGTCGAGGACAGGCAGGATGCCGGTGACCGGCGTGCCGACCCAGGTCGCGCCCGCGTCGTCGCTGTGCGAGACGCCGATGTTGCCCAGCCAGAGGTCGGTGAAGTAGACGGTGTCGCAATTGTCCACGACCATGTCCGTGTCCGCGCCGCCCGGCACGGCGTCGCCACGCAGGGGCGGGAGGGGCGGCGGGGTCATGCCCAGGAGCTGCCATGTCGCGCCCTGGTCCTTGCTCTTCCAGATGAAGCTCTCGCGGTTCGTCGGGCCTTGGGCCTGCGCGCTCGTCGGGTCCACGATGCTGTTGAACAGCGTGGCGACGTAGCCGCTGGGCGCGCTGACGTACAGGTTGCCCTGGTGATCGGCGAGGATGCTGGGCTCGCCCCCGCGGTGCTCCGGGTCCACGCCGACCTCCTTGAGGAAGCCGAGGCTGGGCAGCGTGGGCAGGGCCAGGGGAGCGGCGCCCTGCTGGAGGGGCGTGCTCGTCGTGATGCAGCCGGAGGCGGCGAGCGCGAGCAGGCCGAGCGCGGCGAGGACGGTGAGGTGCGCATCGCCCAGGTCGAGCGTCGTGCTGTTGCCCGGGTGCACGTAGCGCAAGGTCTGGTTCCCGCCGCTCGCGCGCAGGTCGCCCACGCTGCCCTCGAACGCGACCTCGGTTCCGTTGCGGAACTGGTAGCGCACGTCGTCCAGCCCGAAGCCCTGCAGGCGCTCCTTCACGTCGTAGCGCGTGCCCTCGTCGATGGGGCGCGCAGGGACGCCCAGCACCCAGCCGCAGTCCGCGACGCTCTTCGGCGCGGAGGCGCAGCCGGCGAGCAGCAGGACCGCGAGCAGCGCGAGCGCGCGCATGCGCGGGCAGCGGGGCAGGAGCCCAAGGCGTTATCGGTGGGCGCGCCGTGCGGAGCGGGTGGACTGGGAGGAGCGGCTGGGGCGCGAAGCGCTGCGTGCGAGCTTCGAGGATTTCAGCCTCCTCTACCACGTGGGCGTGCGCCCCGCGGTGCCGAAGGAATACGAGGTGCCGGGCATCGTCGGCCTCACGTTCCGCTACCGCAGGCGGCCCGACGGCGCGTGGCTGTACGCGACCGTGCTCGACGCGGCCGCCGCGCTGCGCGTGGGCCAGCGCATCGGGCTGAGCGAGGGCGAGAGCCTGGCGATGGTGGACAGCCACGAGCGCATGCACGTCCACCTCCAGCTCGCCGGCGTGGAGGAGGAGTTGGAGGAGGAGAAGCTGCACCTCGTGGACGCGACGTGGCTGAGCCTGCGGCATCCGCGCGCGGCGCAGCTCGTCCGCGCGGGGAAGTTCGGCCTCGTCAGCCGCGTCGAGGACGGCTTCTGGGAGGCGCTCATCGACGCAGAGGAAGAGGAATCATGAACCGCCAACTTCTTGGTGGGTTCGACTGATTCAGTCCCATGCGATTCGCCGCTGTGCTCGCAAGCCTCATGCTCCTGGGATCATTGGCGACGGCTCAAGTCGTGGCGGCGGGGCCATGTTCACCCCCGTATCTGTTGGACTTCGAAAGCTGGATTGCATGTGCGGTTTGCGTCATCGCGCTTGCCGGGGACTGTAACGTCATGCCGAAGGACGCTCAACCTGCCGCGCACCCAACGTCGTGACGGCCCGTCCTGCTCAAGACGGGGTCAGAGATGCTGGGGCCGCCCTGGCCATCTTCGCTCCATCAGAGGTGCGGCAGCTCCGGGAAGTCGAGCACGACGTATGTTCACGTCCGTGTTCTTGTGGCTCGGGTACGGACTGCTGCTCCGCTCGCGCTGGTCCGGGCCGGCCGCGACAAGCGGGTACTGGAGCGTCGTAGGCCCGGACGCAAGTGTGCAGATACAAGTTGTTGTCGTGTTGCCGGTGATGGCCCGGGTGTAGGTGCATTGGACCTGGTAGACATGCGCGTTGGCTCGCGCTCCCCTGGACGTGGCGCGCCTTTGGAAAGGCGTGGCTGACCCGAGCCTCAAGGGGGTGTTGCCATGCCCGGCGCACACGTGCCGAAGAGCGAACCGTCGTACGTCCTGTACCTCGAGAGGGCAAACGTTGTATGGCCCTCTCAGGGGAAGCGCGACTGGCACGTCGCGGGAGCCGCGCCGCGGCTTCGAGGAAAGACCCCGCGAAACATCACAGCACGAAGTCGATGCCGTCCTTGCTCGCCGGGGCCTTGTGCGCGCC
>JAIVGT010000029.1 GCA_020201485.1 Halobacteriales archaeon | reverse complement strand
GTACATGCCGCCGTTCACGCCGAACCGCTCGCCTTCGTACACATCGTCGCCATCGCGCGCGACGAGGAGCGAGGTCCCGCCCCAGCTCCCGCCGTTCACGCCCTCGCTCCCGGCGCGGAACACGTCGTTGCCCCCGCCGTCGAGGAACTCGGCGCTGCTGTCGTACGTGCCCCCGTTCGTGGCGTTGCTCCCGGCGAGGTACGTGTCATCGCCGCCCGCGTCGAGGAAGAAGGCGTGGCCCCACCACGCGCCGCCGTTCGTGCCCAGGTCGCCGGCCTCGTACCGGTCGTCGCCGGCGAGGTCGAGCAGCTCGCCCACGCCCACCGTCGCCCCGCCGCCATTCGTGCCCCGGTCGCCGCCTCGGTACGCGTCGTCCCCGGCCGCGTCGAGGAGGAAGCCCAAGCCGGTCTGCGCGCCGCCGTTCGTGCCGCCGCCGGCCGCGTCCGGGTACCAATAATCGGGAAACAGCGTGACGGCGAACGGCGGGTAATCGCTGGCGCAGCAGTCGCTGATGAAGGCCGGGCACGGGTCGTCGTGGCCGGGCTGGGGCCCTCCGGCGATGAGGTCGCAGCACGCCGCGCTGTACGTGTCGTTGCCTTCCACGTCGAGGAGGAAGCCCGCGCCGAGCCGCGCCCCGCCGTGCACGCCGCAGCCGCGATCGGTGAGGTATCGGTCGTCGCCGCTGAGGTCGAGCAGCGCGCTCGCCCCTCCCGTGCTCAGGCCGGCGCAGCCCGGGTCGGCGATGGCGTTGCCGCCGGCGTTGCCGAGGTACAGGTCGTCGCCTCCGGCGTCGATGGTGAGCGCGAAGTCGTCGGCGTACACGCGGTCGCAGGCCGCGAGCTCGATGCTGAGCACGGGCGGGACCTGCACCGCGTCGCAGCCCTGCCGCGGGTGCCAAGCCTGCGCGAGCGCGACGCTTGCATCGAGGAGCGCGGCGCGCGCCGCGAGGATGCGCGGCTCGTCCACGCCCAGGTCGGGCAGCGTTGCTCCCGGGTGGATGGGCACGAGGCGCAGGGGCGCGAACGCCTCGCGCGTCGCCTGCTCGAAGGCGAGGAACGCATCGAGGACGCGCGCGACGTCGGGTGGTGCGGCATCGAGCGACCCCAGCCCGTCCGCGCGCAGCCCGTGGGCCGCGAGGAGCTGCGCGGCCGCGTCCGACGCACGCGCATGATGAGGGATTGCGATGCCGGGCATCGTCGCACCCAGCCGTGCCAGCTCGCGCGCATCGGCCAGCCGGGCGACCTCGGCCGCGCCGGCCAACCCGGGGCGCGCGTCGAGCGCGGCGAAGACCGAGGCCGCGGTCGCGAGCCCGTCGCGCAGCTCGTGCGCCGCGCGCGGCTGCGTCGCCTCCATCCTCTGCACCGCTTGGCCGGCGAGGTTCCACGCGTCCCCGGGCCCGGCGCGGGGCAGGAGCGCACTGCCCGCCGCCGCTGCCGGCAGGGCGAGGAGGAGCGCGAGGAGCAGGGGCGTGGCTCGCATGCGGGGGCCCGGGCGAGGCAGCGCCCGGCATCGGTCTTAAGGCCCTTCGGGAGAGGCTGGGCGCGCACGGGACGGCAAAGGCTTCCGCCGAGGCTGCGCTGCCGGGCCGTGCAGCTCGCCCGCCAGGTCGCGCTCGCCGTCCTCCTGCTCGCCGCGGTCGCGTGGGCCCTCCCATCCCAGCTGCCGTGGGCCGCGCTCGGCGTGCTGGCCTGGTTCGCCGCGACCCGGCTCCGACGCAAGCCCGCGCCGCTCATCGGCCGCGTCGTCGAGGCGCGCTCCGACCTCGCCCCGCGCGGCGAGGTGCTCGTGGACGGCGCGGTGTGGGCGGCCATCGCCGAGGAGCCGGTGCGCGCCGGGGAGCGCGTGCGCGTGCTGGCGCAGGACGAGGGTGTGCTGCGCGTCGTGCCCGTGGGCGTGTACGCGCCCGAGGCGGAGCGCCGCAAACCTTGATGCCCGCCGCGCCCTTGACCGCGCGTGCCGCCCGAGGCCGACCCGCTGGAGCCGTTCCGCGCCGAGGTCGAGCGCAGCCTGCGCGCCGCGGTCGCGGCGCTCGGCGTCGACGGCATCGAGCCGAAGCTGGCGCGCGCGCCGCAGGGCATGGCCGACTTCGCGTTCGCGGCGCACGCGCTCGCGGCGAAGCTGCGGCAAGCTCCCCCCGCCATCGCGCAGCAGCTCGCCCAGCACGCCGGCTCGGAGCGCGTGAGGGCCGTCCCAGAAGGCCCGTACGTGAACTTCCGCATCGACGACGCGGCCCTGACCGAGGCCGTGCTGGCGAGCGCGCTCGCGCGGGGCGAGCACTACGGGGACCTGCCCAAGACCGGGCAACGCGTCATCGTCGAGCACACGAGCGCGAACCCGACCGGGCCGTTCCACGTCGGCCGGGCGCGCAACCCCATCCTGGGCGACGCGTTGGCGCGCATCGTGCGCGCGGCGGGCCACGACGTCACGACCGAGTACTACGTGAACGACATGGGGAAGCAGGTCATCACGCTCACCTGGGGCTTGCAGCACCTGCGCCCCGAGGACGTGCCGCACGCCGAGCGCGACAAGCCCGACCACCAGCTCGTGGCGCGCTACCGGAAGGCGAGCGAGCTGCTGGAGCGCGACCCGGTCGTGGCCCAGACCATCCAGGAGATGCTGCAGCGCTACGAGGGCGGCGAGCCGAGCACGGCCCAGCAGGTGAAGCAGACGGTGGAGACGATGCTGCGCGGCATGAACGCCACGCTGGAGCGCATGGGCATCCGCATCGACCAGTACGCCTGGGAATCCCGGTACGTCTTCAACGGCGACGTGGACCGCACCCTGGAGAAGCTGAAGCAGAGCGAGCGCTGCAAGGAGGAGGACGGCGCGTTCTACCTCGACCTGGAGGGGCTGGGCGTCGCGGGCAAGAGCCAGAAGTTCTTCCTCACGCGCAAGGACGGCACGACGCTGTACACGACGCGCGACGTGGCCTATCACCTGGACAAGTTCCGCCGCGCCGACCGGCTCGTGGACGTGCTCGGGGAGGACCACAAGCTCGTCGGCCAGCAGCTCGGCATCGCGCTCGGCCTGGTCGGGGAGACGCGGAAGCCGGACATCGTGTTCTATGCCTTCGTGAACCTGCCCGAGGGGCGCATGAGCACGCGCAGCGGGCGCGTCGTGTACATCGACGACCTCATGGACGAGGCGGAGGAGCGCGCCCGGGCCGAGGTGACGAAGCGCCGGCCGGAGCTGGGCGAGGAGGAGAAGCGCGCCATCGCGCGCATCGTCGGCCTGGGCGCGCTGCGCTTCAACATCGCCGGCGTGCAAGCGGAGAAGGCCATCACGTTCAAGTGGGAGGAGGCGCTCGACTTCGAAGGCGCGAGCGCGCCGTTCGCCCAGTACAGCCACGCGCGCGCCGCGAGCATCCTGCGCAAGGCGCGGGAGGAAGGGCATGCCCCGGGCGAGGCGAAGCTCGCGGGCAAGCTCGCGCAGCCGAACGAGCTGGCCTTGGTGCGCACCATCGCGCGGCTGCCGAGCGTGGTCCGGCAGAGCGCGGCGGACACGCGCGTGCATCCGCTGGCCGGCTACGCCATCGAGGTCGCCAACGCCTTCAACCAGTTCTACCGCGACTCGCCCGTGCTCCAGGCGGAGCCGGAGGTGCGCGGGGCGCGGCTCGCGCTCACCCTCGCGGCCAAGCACGCCCTGCGCAACAGCCTCGGCTTGCTCGGCGTGGAAGCGCCGGAGAGCATGTGACGCAAAGCGCCCACCTTCCCGAACATGTCCGATTGGAGCGGCCACAAGGGTTTTATCCGGCCCCCGCTTTGCCCGCGCCGGTCACCATGAAGGTCTTCCTCGTCGCGTCCGTCCTCGCCCTGGGCATCGTGGCGATGGCTGCCCCGTTCGCCGAGGCGAAGGGCACCGTCACCGCCACCGCGAAGGAGTCCGGCTGCCCGAAGACGTTCTGCTTCGACGTCTCCCCGGCCACGCTCACCGGGGGCGACGACGTCACGGTCAACTTCAACAACCCCAGCGGCAACACGCAGCACAGCTTCTGTGTCCTCATCGGCGCGAACTGGAAGTGCGCGCCGGAGGCCCCGGCCTACGCCAACCCCGGCACGAGCGCCACGGTCACCTTCACCGCCCCGGCTTCGGGCAAGGTCGAGTACAAGTGCAGCGTGCCCGGCCACGACGTGCTCGGCATGATGGGCAACTTCACCGTGCAGGGCGCCTCGGCGAACACCGGCGGCACGAACAACACGGACGGGAACACCGGCGAGACGAACCCGCCGCCCAAGGCCAGCCCCTCGGTCGGCGTCATCGCCATGGTCGTGGGCGTCGGCCTGCTCGCGGTCGCCCTGCGCCGCCGCTGAGCGGCCATGCGCAGCGCGGCGCTCATCCTCCTTCTTCTTCTCCTCGCCCTCAGCCTCGCGCTCCGGGGCGCGAGCGCCATCCCGGCGTCGAAGCGCCTCCAGCCTGGCCAGCTCTGGGAGGTCAACGTCAACATGACCGCCGGGCAGCGCGCGGCGTGGAACATCAGCGTGGATGCGGGCACGATCGAGATCTACGACATCCACAGCCACGCGCCCGGCAACGTGAGCGACGTGACGCGCTACGCCGGGGGACTGCTGAACCGCACCGCGAGCGGGACCTTCACGGCGCCCGCGGACAACCTCTACTCCTGGTTCGTGGAGAACGGCATCGGGGAGGTCGCGTTCACCGCGACCATCGACGTGGACCTCCTGCCGCCGGAGGCGAAGACGCCCCTCCCTGCCCTGCCCTGGGCCGCCCTGGCCGTGCTGCTCGCGGCGCTCGCTCAGCGGCGCTGAGGCCTGCGGAATGCGTGGCAAGCCCAGCCTTGCAACAAAGGCTTCATGGTTCCCTGGTCGCGTGCGCGCCCGGGGACCCGCATGAGGCTCGGAATCCTGGCGGCAGGGCTGGCGTTGTTGATGGTCGCTCCCGCGGTCGTCGCGGTACACGGCGAGGCCTACGATGCCTACGGCACGGCCACCATCGGCAACAGCGTGTGGCTGGCGGCGGTGCACTGGTCGGGCTACAACGGCTGCTGGGGCGGCAGCGGGCCGTGCAACATGTTCAACGTCATCATCAAGGACCTCTCGGGCAACCTCGTCTCGACCGAGAGCTTCCCCGGCTGCTGGACGGCGAACGGTCCGGTGTTCTACAGCACCGAGCTCCTCGCCTACCACGCCTGGGCCGCGGCGAGCACCGGCTCCTGCTCCCCCGGCGACGCGGCACACTTCGACATCACCGGCTTCCAGTGGCAGGAGGTCACGAACGGCGGGCAGAACAAGGCGCTAATGTATTACACGGGCACGTACAACGCCTACAGCTTGCAGCTCGTGGTTCCGTACACCGTCCCCGTGCCCATCTGAGCGCGGCCGTCGGCCGCTCGGCGCGCCTGCCGGGCGCAATCCCTTTTGCTGCTCATCGCGCTTCGCAGCCATGCCCCTCACCGAAGCCGCGCTCGCCTCGGCGACGACGAGCGCGGTCGTCGGCCTGATCGCCCTGGCCCTGGCCGTGCTCGCCTGGCGCGCGCGCTCCCGGAGCGGGAACGCGCAGCTCGCGTTCGTCGCGGCGGCCTTCGCGGTGTTCGCGGCGAAGAGCGCCTTCTCCGCGTGGGACGTGGCCACGCCCTCCCCCCATCCCGTGCCGCACGACGAGCTCGAGCTCGTGCTCAGCGTGTTCGACCTGGCCATCATCGTGCTGCTGTGCCTGCCGCTCCTGGTGAAGGCCCGCGCATGACCGCGGTGCCAACGGGCATGGTGCGCCGCAAGGTGTACCGGCTCGTCATCCAGTACCCGGGCGTGCACCTGCGCGGCGTGGAGCAGCAGCTCGGCATCAGCAGCGCGCTCGCGAGCTACCACCTGCACGAGCTGGAGAAGAGCGGCTGGGTGCGGAGCTATGAGATGGAGAGCTACACCCGCTGGTTCCCGGGCGCGGCGAGCAAGCAGGCGAAGTTCAGCCGGCGTGAACGGAAGCTCCTCGGGCTCCTCCGCGAGGAGGCCGCGCTGCAGGTCACGCTCCACCTCCTCGACCGGGGAGGCGCGACGCACGGCGAGCTCGTGGAGGTGCTCGGGCTGGCCAAGAGCACGGTCAGCTACCACCTGGCGAAGATGGAGCGGCTCGGCCTGGTACGGCGGAAAGGGGCGCGCCTCGTCCTCGCCGATGCCGTGCTCGCGGAGGGCCTGCTGCTCCGGTACGAGCCGACCCCCGACCTCCTGTCGCGGTTCCAGCGGATGTGGCAGGACCTGTACGGCTGAGCGAGCCCGCGGCGCGGCGGACGGAGCGAGGGGTTGCGTAGCTTTGTATCGTCGCGCGGCCATCGCGGAGCCGTGGCGAACGAGCCTGCGGACGACACGACGCTGCCACGCTGGGTCAAGGCGCTGGCGCTGGCCGCTGCCGGGGTCGTCGCGCTGCTCGTCATCCTCCACCTCGGCGGCGCACCGGTGGGCCACGGACCATGATGCTGACCCCGCGGTTCCGCAAGGTCGCGCTCACCGCGCACGTCACGTTCGCCGTGGGCTGGATGGGTGCGGTGGTCGCGTTCCTTGCCCTTGTCCTGGGCAGCATGGCCAGCGCAGATGCCCAGCTCTTGCGCGGCGCATGGACCGCGATGAGCCTCATGGGCTGGTTCGCCATCGTGCCGCTGGCGCTCGCCTCCTTCGTCACCGGGCTCGTCATGTCGCTGGGAACGAAGTGGGGGCTGTTCCGGCACTACTGGACGCTCATCTCGCTCGCGCTCACGGCGGTCGCGGTGGGCGTCCTGCTCGGGAACATGCAGACCGTGAGCTCCCTGGCCCGCATGGCCGCGGACGCCGACCCGGCCAGCGTCCCGGTGCTGCGAAGCGCCCTGCCCAGCGAGCTGCTCCACGCCGGGCTCGGCCTCGTCGTGCTGCTCGTCGTCCAAGTCTTGAACGTGTACAAGCCCCGCGGCTTGACGCGGCATGGGCGACGGATGGAGCAGCAGGCGCGACCGTGACGCCCATGGGACTACGCGACCCGGACCAGGAAGCTGAGCGTCGTCGGGGCGGCCTACGTCCGGTCCACGAAGACTTGGACGGTGGCGTTGCCGGGCGTGTCAAAGAACGCCCCCGCACGCGCCAACTCGCCACGCCCCATGGATCCATCGGCACCGTCCGGCCCGCGATCGCAGGCTCACCCCCGCGACCTGGACGTCGTCCGCGCCGTGGACGGAGAGGTGGGCGAGGAGCGTGCTCGGCTCCCCGGCGCGCGGCGCGGGGTCCACGCTGAGGGCGACCTCCTCGTGCTCGCGCTCCTGGGTGAGCGTGATGCCGGGAGCGGCCGGGTGCGGAAGGCGGGGAGCAGGTTGGGGAACATCGACTCGGCTGCGATGCCCCCGGCGTAGGTCACCATCCCGAGCGCGAGCGCGCCCGCGACCCAGGGGAGGGCACGGCGCACGCCGCGCCGCTCCTCGTGCTCGTGCAGGAGGAGCCCGGCGATGATCATGGCCTCGGCGAGCTTGCTGACGAGCCCCGCGGCGTCGATGGCCTCCGCCCCGTCGCCGAACGGCGCGCGCGCGACGCGCGTGACGAGCCAGAGCGCGATGCTCCCGCCCGCCAGCGCCAGGCCGAGCAGCCAACCCGCCCGGCTGCGCTCCACGAGCCACAGCCCGGCCCAGCCGAGCTGCGCCAGGCCGAGGGCGAGGAACACGATGCCGTGCGCGTCGCGCAGCCCGCCGCGCTGCGCCACGAGGGCGAGGTGCAGCATGCCGGCGATGAGGCCGCCACTGACGGCGAGCCACGTGCTCTCGCGCAGTCGCACGCGGCGCGAGGGGCGCGCAAGGTTTCAGGCTTGCCTACCGGAAGCGCCGGGTGGCGCCGGGGGCGGCACGCCGCGCGGTCCCAGCGTCGTTCGAACAGTTCTCGAACCCTGGACCCTGGGCCCGCGCGGTCCGTGCCCGGGCGAGCCGAACATCCTCCCCAGGGAACGCTTAAGGCAGCCGTTGCCTCCTCGGCCGCGTGGTCCCGATGCGCCTCGTCCTCGCGCTGACCCTGCTCTTGTTCGTCGCCACCGCCGCCAGCGCCAGCGCGCACTACCTCATCCAGGAGGAGACGCCGGTGGGCGAGGTCTGCCTGGCGAGCGAGGAGATCATCCTCGACGGCCTGCGCAACCAGGACCCGGCCCAGGTCGCGCAGGGCGCGGCCACGCTCGACTGCGAGGAAGAAGAATAATCCGACATGATCCGACCGGGACTGCGCTTCGCTCTCGCTTCTCGCCGGTCGCATCCGCCGAAGCGACCAAGGCCTCACGGCAAGGCTCATCCCGGTTCCTGCGGTCGCTGGTCGGGTGCGAACCGTGTCCCGCCGCTTGCTCGTCGTGATGGCCCTCGCCGCAGCCGCCCTCCTCCCGCTCACGGTGTTGGGCGGGACGCCGGTCGGCCCGTTCCCCGGGGGCATGCACTGCGCGGTGCAGGACAGCGA
>JAIVGT010000028.1 GCA_020201485.1 Halobacteriales archaeon | reverse complement strand
CGGTCGGCACGGGCTACGACATCGCGCGCTTCGGCAGCGAGGTGTTCCGCGGCACGCCCCGACAGAGCGACCTCATGATCGTGCCCGGCACGGTCATCAAGAAGATGGCCCCGCGCATCCTCAAGCTCTACGAGATGATGCCCGAGCCGCGCTACGCCCTGGCCATGGGCGGCTGCGCGACGTGCGGCGGTCCGTACCAGAACTCCTACTCCACCGTCATGGGCGTGGACAAGGTCATCCCGGTGGACGTGTACGTGCCCGGCTGCCCGCCCCGGCCCGAGGCGCTCCTCGAGGGCCTGATGGCGCTCCAGGACAAGATCCGGCGCAGCAAGGCCCCGGCCACGACCCTGTTCGCCCCGAAGCGCCTCGGGGTGCGCGCATGAGCGCGCCGCCCGCGGCGGCGGCAGCAGCGGCCAAGCCGTCCGGCCTGACCACGCCCGCGCCCGCCCCCGGCTCGCTCGCGGAGCGGTTCGCGCAGGACGCGACGGAGCACATCGAGGGCCCGGGCACGCAGAAGAACCACCCGCAGTTCGTCGTGAAGCCCAGCGCGCTGCCGCAGGCTTTGCACATCGCGCGCCGCCTCGGCTTCGACCACCTCGCGGACCTCACCGCCTACGACATCTGCCCGCCCGGCATCATCCCCCTGCCGCCGGGCGCGAAGGAGCCGACGGTCGTGTTCGGCGGCGCGCCGCGCATCGAGGTCGTGTACAACCTGTTCAGCTACGCGCGCAAGGAGCACCTCAGCCTCAAGGTCAAGCTCGGCCGCGACGCGCCCGAGGTCGGCAGCGCGGTGCCGGAGTTCCCGGGCGCGGACTGGCTGGAGCGCGAGGTGTGGGACCTGCTGGGAGTCCGCTTCGCGGGCCACCCGAACCTGAAGCGCTTGCTCCTGCCCGATGGCTGGGCCGGGCATCCCCTGCGCAAGGACTACGACCGAGCCAAGGAGCAGTTCGTGTCCCTGGACGAGCAGACGGGGGAAGACGTGGTCAGCTTCGAGGAGGGCCGCGGATGGTAGGGCGCGTGGAGCCGCTGCCCGCGAGCCGCGAGGGCGGGACGCGCATGGGCGGCGAGGAGGTCACGCGCGTCCAAGCGCCGGGCAAGCCCAAGACCGTCAACATCAACATGGGCCCGCAGCACCCGAGCACGCACGGTGTGCTCCGCCTCAAGGTCGCGCTGAACGGCGAGATCGTCGAGGACGTGGAGTGCGTCCTGGGCTACCTGCACCGCGGCAGCGAGAAGCTCGCCGAGGACGGCACCTACCTGCAGTTCATCCCGTACACCGACCGCATGGACTACCTGGCCGCGATGCAGAACAACATGGCGTACTGCCTCGCGGTGGAGACGGTCGCGGACATCAAGGTCCCGGAGTACGCGAACTACCTGCGCGTCATCGCCCAGGAGATCAACCGCATCGCGTCCCACCAGGTCTGGCTCGGCACGTGGGGCATCGACCTCGGCGCGCTGACGATGTTCTTCTGGTGCCTGCGCGACCGGGAGGAGGCCCTGGCGCTGCTGGAGCAGATGTGCGGCGCGCGCCTCACCTACAGCTACATGCGCTTCGGCGGGGTCAAGCAGGACGTCCCGCCCGGCTTCCGCGAGCGCGCCCTGGCTTGGGTGCGCTACATGCGCCCGCGCATCGACGAGTACGAGTCGCTGCTGACGAAGAACGACATCTTCCTCCTGCGCACGAAGGGCATCGGCAACCTGCCCAAGCACCGCGCCATCGGCTACGGCGTGACCGGCCCCATGGCCCGCGGCAGCGGCGTGGACTACGACCTGCGCCGGGACGAGCCCTACTGCAACTACCGCGCGTTCGACTTCGACGTCCCGGTCCGCACCGACGGCGACTGCTACGCGCGCTACGAGGTGCGCGTGGAGGAGATGCGGCAGAGCTGCGACATCCTGGAGCAGGCGCTCACGCGCTTGCCGGAGCGCGGCCCGTACATCGCTCCCGAGGTCGGCGAGCGCGCGAAGCAGAACCGCCTCAAGCCCCCGGCGGGCGAGGTGTACACGCGCGTCGAGAACCCGCGCGGCGAGCTGGGCGTTCTCCTCGTGAGCGACGGGAGCAACAAGCCCTACCGCGTGAAGGTCCGCCCCGCCTCGCTCAGCAACCTCCAGCCGCTGCCGGAGATGGTGCGCGGCCTGAAGATCCCCGACCTGGTCGCGACGCTGGGCAGCACCGACATCACCCTCGGAGACGTGGACCGATGACCCTGGACGCGAGCGGCACCGGCTTCATCGCCTACGTCCTCGCCAAGCTCGCCGGCCTGGTGGGCCTGCACCCGAGCGACATGACGCTGTTCGTCCTGAGCGCCATCATCCTCGGGCTCATCATCCTCATCCTCGTCCTGACCATCGTCCCCGGCTTCGTCTGGGGCATGCGCAAGATCATGGCCGACATCCAGAGCCGGGAAGGCCCGAACCGCGTCGGGCCGTTCGGCATCCTGCAGGTGCTGGCCGACGGCGTGAAGATGATGACGAAGGAGGACATCATCCCGGCCCGGGCCGACCGCTTCGGCTTCATCCTCGCGCCCTTCGTCATGATCGTCCCCGTCCTGCTCGCCTTCGCGCCCCTGCCGTGGAGCGGCGGCGTCATCCTGAGCAACGTGGGCGCGGGCATCCTGTTCATCCTCGCCATCGGGGCCATCAGCCCGCTCGGCGAGGTCCTCGCAGGCTGGAGCAGCAACAACAAGTACGCCATGTACGGCGGCCTGCGCGCGGCGGCCATGGACGTGAGCTACGAGATCCCCATGATCATCAGCGCGCTGAGCGTAGTGTTCCTCGCCGGCACGCTGAACACCGAGGGCATCGTCGCCGCGCAGCAGCCGTGGTGGTTCTTCCTCCTCCAGCCCATCGGCGTGGTGGTCTTCTTCATCGCCGCCCTGGCGAAGATCGGCGTCGTCCCCCTCGACCTGCCCGAGTCGGAGTCCGAGCTCGTCGCCGGCTACTTCACCGAGTATTCGGGCATGCGCTACGGCGTGTTCATGCTCAGCCTGTTCGCGAACATCTTCCTCATGAGCGCCATCACCGTGACGCTCTTCTTCGGCGGCTGGGGCATCATGCCGCCCTGGGCGGTCGCGGGCGTCGTCCTCACCTTCGCCGCCATCCTCCTCGCCCGGCGCAAGGGCATGTCGGTGAACATCGCGCCGCCCGCCATCATGGGCACGATGGTCGGCGTCGTCCTCGCCTACGGGGCGGGCATCCACGGCATCGCGCAGGGGGTGCTGGCGAGCGCGTACGGGCCGGACGTCGCCGCGCACTTCTTCGACGGCACGAACCCGGGCAACTTCATCGCCACCCTGGCCGCGGCCTACGACTTCCTCGTCCCGGCCGCCATCGTGGCGAGCATCTTCAGCGTCATCGTCGTCGCCGCGGAGCGCGGCACGCGCCGCGACATGCTGCCCTTCCCCGCCGTCGCGCTGGCCATGGTCATCCTCGTGCCCACCGCGCTCCTCCTCCTCGCGCCCTTCCTCTACGTCGGCGTGCAGGGCGGCATCATCGTCTTCGTCCTCGGCGGGCTGAAGCTGCTCATCCTCGGCGTGAAGCCCATCGTCATGGTCCTCGTGCTCGGGGCCCTCGTCGGCGTGCCGCTGTTCCTCCTGCTGCAGGCCACGAACGACCTCATCCTCGCCGGCGTCCTCGCCACGCTCGTGCCGCTGTTCGTGCCGATGCTGCTCATCCCCATCACGAGCTTCCTGCTGAAGTCGCTCTTCTTCAGCTTCCTCGTGTTCTGGGTGTGGTTCACGCTGCCCCGGGTGCGCGTGGACCAGTTCCTGCGCATCGGCTGGCGCACGATGTTCCCCCTGTCGCTGCTGACCCTGACCATCGCCGGCGTCGAGGCGTGGATCCTGCGGGGTGGTGCGCTCTGAGCATCTTCCTGACGAGCATCGTCAAGGGCCTGGGCCAGACCCTGGCCCGCATGACCGAGCCCAAGCACACCACGAACTACCCCGAGGAGGCGCGCGAGATGCCGGAGTGGCACCGCGGCCGCGTCACCTTGCGCCCGGAGCTGTGCATCGGCTGCACGCAGTGCAGCATGGCCTGCCCGAACGCGAGCTGCACGATGATGCCCGGCCCGGAGGCCCCGCAGAACAAGAAGGGCCTCTATCCGCAGGTGAACGTCGGGCAGTGCATGTACTGCGGGCTGTGCGAGGAGGTGTGCCCCACCGATGCCATCTACCTCGACAAGGAGTTCCGCATGGTCCACACCGACCGGGCGTACTTCGACTACGACTGGATGGACCAGAGCACGACCGAGGGCGAGACGCGCGTCCGGAGGCACGCCCATGACAAGCTGGCTCCCTGACCTCGACCAAGCCGTGTTCGTGATGGCGAGCGTCGCCATCCTCGTCGCCAGCCTGAAGGTCATCGCGAGCGAGGAGGTCATGCACGCCGTGGTCTGGCTCAGCATCGCCCTGCTCAGCGTCGCGGTCGTGTACCTCACGCTCGGAGCCGAGGTCCTGGCGAGCATCCAGGTCCTGGTGTACGTCGGCGCCGTGGTGACGCTCATCCTGTTCACCATCATGCTGACCACCCCGGCCGGCGCGAGCGAGGCGCTCAGCCCGGCTCCCGTGGAGGAAGAGCTGTGAAGAACGACGTCAAGGCCCTCGTCGCCGCGGCCATCTTCCTCACGCTCATGTTCAGCGCGGTCAGCTTCGACCTGCGCGCCATCGGCGCCGGCGGGAGCGTCATGCGCGTCTTCGGCTGCGGGGCGCAGAGCCAGCGGGGCTGCTGGGAGGGCGCGCCCCAGGGCGGCGAGGACATGGCCGGTGTTGCCAACGTGCTCTTCCGCGACGACGTCCTGCCCTTCGAGATCCTGAGCCTGGTGCTGCTCGTCGCCCTCGTCGCCGCGATATTCATGGCGCGGCTGGAGTCGCCGGCCGAGGAAGGAGGGGACGTGGAATGATCCCCGTCTACTGGTACTTCGTCCTGGCCTCGGCCATGTTCAGCATCGGCACGTACGCCGTGGTCAGCCAGCGCAGCGCCATCAAGGTGCTCATGGGCATCGAGCTCATGCTCAACGCCGCGAACATCAACTTCGCCGCCTTCGGCGCGTTCGGCGGCGGGAGCAGCGGCATCGCCTTCGCCTTCTTCAGCATCGCCCTGGCCGCGGCGGAAGCGGCCATCGGCCTGGCCATCTTCGTGAACCTGTTCCGGCTGCGCGAGAGCGTGGACGTGACGAAGGCCAGCGCCCTGAGGTGGTGAGATGCTCCCCCTCCTCGCCCAGGTCGAGCCGGTGACCGGCAGCGTCGCGACGGGCATGGCCCAGTGGGCCTGGCTCATCCCCATCTTCACCATCGCCGCGTTCGTCGTCGTCGGCGTGAGCGGCAAGCGCCTCGCGCCGAAGGTCGCGGGCGGCGTCGCCGTCGCGGGCGTGGGCATCAGCATGCTGCTCAGCCTGGCCATCGTGCTGCAAGTCTTGCGCACGCCGGACAGCGCGCTCCCGCTCGTCATGGAGCGGCACTGGCTCGAGGTCGGCACGCTGCACTTCGACGTCGGGTTCTACATCGACCATCTCACCGCCATCATGCTGTTCGTGGTGGGCGTGCTCAGCTTCCTCATCGTCGTGTACAGCACGGCGTACATGCACGGGGAGTCGGGCATCCGGCGCTACTTCGCCGAGATCGCGCTGTTCATCACCGGCATGCTCGGGCTCGTGCTGGCGAACGACTTCCTCCTCCTGTTCATCTTCTGGGAGATCATGGGCCTGTGCTCGTACCTGCTCATCGGGTACTGGTACGAGAAGCCGGAAGCGGCTGCGGCGGCGAAGAAGGCCTTCCTCGTGACGCGCGTCGGCGACGTGTTCTTCTTCGCCGGTCTCGTGATCATGGCGACGACCTTCGGCACGACGAACATGCGCGAACTGTTCGGCTGGGCCGCGCAGTACGCCGCGCACGCCGGTCCCTTCCTCGGCCAGGAGGGCGCGCTCACCGCCATCTGCCTGCTGTTCTTCGGCGGGGCGATGGGCAAGAGCGGCCAGTTCCCCCTGCACGTCTGGCTCCCGGACGCCATGGAAGGCCCGACGACGGTCAGCGCCCTCATCCACGCCGCGACGATGGTCAAGGCCGGCGTGTACCTCATCGCCCGCGCCTACCCGCTCTTCGCCATCCCCGCGGTCGCGGCCACGGCGCTCACGTTCGTCGCCGGCATCGGCGCGTTCACGGCGTTCTTCGCCGCGACGATGGCCCTGGCGGCGTACGACATCAAGCGCATCCTCGCCTACTCCACGCTCAGCCAGCTCGCGTACATGTTCTTCGGCCTGGGCGTGGGGGCGGTCGCTGCGACCGGCTCCGCCGGCTACACGGCGGGCGTGTTCCACCTCACGAGCCACGCCTTCACCAAGGCCCTGCTCTTCCTCGGCGCGGGCAGCGTCATCCACGCCGTGCACACGAACGACATCCGCCACATGGGCGGGCTGCGCAAGTACATGCCCATCACCAGCCTCGCCATGCTCGTCGGCGCGCTCAGCATGGCCGGCTTCCCCGGCCTGAGCATCTTCTGGAGCAAGGACGCGGTGCTGAGCGCGGCTTGGCTCGCCAGCGGCGAGAACAAGCTGTTCCTCGTGTTCTTCGTCCTCGGCCTGCTCACGGCGCTCATGACGGCGTTCTACATGTTCCGCCTCTGGTTCATGGCGTTCTGGGGCGAGCACCGTGGCGCGCCGCACAGCGTCGCGCACGGCGAGCCGGAGGAGCACGGCGCGCACCACGCCCGGCCCCACGAGAGCCCGCCGGCGATGACGGGCGTGCTCATCGTGCTCAGCGTGTTCGCCGCGGCCTGGGGCATCGCCATGCTCGCGGGCGGCATCGGCGGCTTCGTGTTCTTCGGCGAGCCGGAGCACGAGACCATCGTGCAAGCCATCGCCAACCCGGTGAGCCTGATGAGCATCGTCGTCGGCCTCGTCGGCATCGGCCTGGCCTACGCCATGTACGCGGCCAGGACCATCGACCCGGCGCGCGTCGCCGGCTCCGGCGTCGGCGCGGGCGTGCACAACCTGCTCACCCGGCGCTACTACATCGACGACGCGTACAACTGGGTCGCCGGCGTGGCCTACGTCAAGCTCGCCAACGCCATCGACTGGTTCGACCGCAACGTCCTGGACGGCGTCGTCAACGGCATCGCCTGGGCCCAGCTCCGCACCTCGGACTCCGGCCGGCGCATGCAGACGGGCAACGTGCAGGACTACGCCGCCATCCTCCTCGCCGGCGTGCTCGTCGTGGTCATGCTCGCCTTCTACGTGCTGAACCCGAACAGCCTGCTGCACCAGGCCATCAGCCGCGCCGCGCCGCAAGCCCTCGCCGGAGGGAGCTGACCATGACCGACCTCATCGCGCTCAGCCTGCTCGCCCCGGTCGTGGGCGCGGTGCTGTGCATGACCGTGTTCCGCAGCCAGGAGCGCGCGCGCGTCGTGGCCCTGCTGTTCAGCCTCGTGCCCCTCGCGCTCGCCAGCCTGCTCTGGCTCACCTACCCGAACACGGCGGTCGTGTCGAACGGCGCGCCCGACTGCCCGGTGAACGCCGGCTACAGCTTCCTCGCCTGCTACGAGTGGGTGCACCTCGGCGGCTTCACCAGCTCCCTGAGCTGGGGGCTCGACGGCCTGAGCATGCCGATGTTCTGGCTCACCGCGCTCCTCGTGCCCCTGAGCATCGTGTTCAGCTGGGACGTGAGCAACCGGCCCGGCCTGTTCCACGGCCTCATCCTCATCGAAGGCGTCGCGGTCATGGGCGTGTTCGCCGTCCTCGACCTGTTCGTGTTCTACATCTTCTGGGAAGTGGTGCTCGTCCCGATGTACTTCCTCATCGCCATCTGGGGCGGTGCGAACCGGAAGTACGCCTCGGTGAAGTTCTTCGTCTACACCTTCATCGCGTCGCTCATCATGCTCGTGGGCTTCATGGCCCTGTACTTCCAGGCCGGCCTGGGCACGTTCAGCATCCCGGCCATCGCCGCGGCCGCGCCCGGCTTCGCATTCGGCTTCCAGACCCTGGCCTTCGCCGCGCTCTTCTTCGGCTTCATCGTGAAGATGCCCGTCGTGCCCTTCCACACCTGGCTGCCGGACGCGCACGTCGAGGCGCCGACCGCGGGCAGCGCCCTGCTCGCCGGCGTCCTGCTGAAGATGGGCGCGTACGGGCTGCTGCGCATCGCGCTCCCGCTCGCCCCGGCCGCGGCGCAGGCCTGGGTCCCGGTCATGTTCGTGCTCGGCGTGCTGAGCATCCTGTACGGCGCGACCATCAGCCTGGCGCAGCGCGACCTGAAGAAGCTCGTCGCCTACTCCTCCATCTCGCACATGGGCATGGTCCTGCTCGGCATCGCCGCCTACAACGTCGTCGGCATCAACGGCGCGCTGTTCATGATGTTCGCGCACGGCCTCATCTCGCCGGCGATGTTCATGATGGCGGGCGTGATGCAGCAC
>JAIVGT010000027.1 GCA_020201485.1 Halobacteriales archaeon | reverse complement strand
GGATGGGACGCCGTCCCTCCGGACCTCCGGAGGTCCGTCGCGCTTCCGGGCCCGCGGTATCCTGGGAGATACACGCTGGCTTGAGCCGACGCTGCGCCACGCCCGGCGTTCGGCGAGTGGGGTCATAGCGGTTTTCCCCAAGGGTTTGCACGCCGGGGACGTGTCCCGCGGACGCGACGCCGCTCCCCCGAATCAGGCCGCGTCCGGGCTGCGGGGCGCGATGCCCTCGCGCACCTGCACCGCCATGCCCTTGGCGAAGGTCCCGACCTCGTCCGCGGGGAGCACGATGCGGCCGCACGCGAGCAGGGCATCGGCCTCGTCCACGACCAGGCACTCGTCCTCGGGGCGGAGCGCGGGGTCGATGCTGCGCACGAAGCGACTGAACGCGTTGCGCCCCTCGCGCTGGAACGGCGCGCTGTCCCCATCCACCACGACGCGCAGGCCGGGCCGCTCGTGCAGGCGGCGCGCGCCGGCGAGCTTCAGGGTGAACAGGCCGTCGCTTGCGCGCAGGCTGAGGACGTGCTCGCCCTGGCTGTACACGTTGCGCACCTTGCCCGTGGTCGCGCTGCGCCGGAAGCCCAGCTCGCCGCGCAGCAGGGCATCGCCCGCGCCGCGGCCGAACTGCACGTCGCACACCGCCGCCACGTGCGCGCGCTCCATGCCCTCGCCCCGCTCCGGGTCGGGCAGCGCGTCCAGCTCGGCGCGGTCGAGGAGCTTCCAGCCGTGCGCCGCGAGCATGGCGTCGAGGTGCCGGGTGAAGCCCTTGCCCGCGTCGCGGTCCCACAGCTCCGGGTTCGCGCTCTGGGCCAGGGGGTACATGTCGTCCAGTTCTGCGGGCACCGCGCCCCACGGCGTCTTCACGAGGAGCTGGATGCCGTGGTTGCGCGCCTTCGCCCACAGCCCGGCGACGTGCCGGCCGAACGGCCGCGAGCTCTCCACGACGCACGCCTGGTCGCAGGGCGAGCGGTAGTGCGTGAGCAGGCGCTGCTGCAGGCGCACGATGGTGGGCCGCGTGAGCGTCTCCGGGCCGGTGTAGAAGAACGCGGCCGGCTTGCTCACCGGCTCCTTGCGCTCCAGCCACGCCGTGTGCCCGGCGAGCGCGCGCAGGCCGTCGAGGAGCGCCGGGTGGGCGCGGCAGCGCTGCTCCACCAGCTCCCACAAGCGCCCGTCGCGCATCGCCTGGCGCACGCGGCGCAGCTCGGCCATGCTCACGTGCAGGTTGTGCCGGGCGAGCTGGCCCTCGCGCTCCTGCTGGGGCAGGCTGCGCAGTTCCTGCGCCGTCGTGTTCGCGCACACCGGGCAGGCGCAGGGCAGCTCCTCCAGCTCGCGCAGGTGCGCCGTGCCGTCGGGCAGGATGAGGCGCTCGTCCTGGGCGAACTTGGAGTAGCTCGCGGAGTCGAAGAGGTCGCAGCCGAGCAGCGCGGCCAGGGGGAAGACGAGCGGGTGCCCGGCCCCGAAGAGATGGACGGGCTTGCCCGCGGGCAGCGCGCGCTGGCTCGCCGCGATGACCTCGGCCAGGTCGCGGTAGCGCTGCTGCTCCATGAGGGGCACCACGCCGCCGATGGGATGCATCGCCGCGTCGAGCTGCGCCGCTTCGCGCGCGCTCCGCTCGCGCAGCGCTGGGAACGTGCCGCCCTGCACGGGCAAGGCGAGGCCCATGCGCTCCTCCGCCTCGTGCGGGAAGCGCTCGCCCTGGCCACGCAGCTGGACGGCCTCGCGGGCGCGCGCGAGCGTCGTGTCCACGGCTTGACCGGCCTCCTCCTCCGTCATGCCCGGCGTGGCGAAGATGTCGAGGATGGTGCCCACGGTGCTGCCGATGCGGCGCTGGAAGTCCACGATCTGCGCGTTGCCGACCTCGATGGTGCGGCCGTAGAAGTACATCTGGAACGTGCCGCTGTCCGTCATGACCGGCCCGGGGAAGCCGATGAGCTGGCGGATGCCCTCGTCGAGCGCGCGCTGCCGCAGCCACGGGTCGCGCCAGGCGATGTAGCTGTTCGTGATGACCATGCGCACGCCGAACTTCGCGTGCATCTCGCTCGCCGGGATGGCCTGCCGGCCCGGGTGGATGACCGGGAGCAGCGCGGGAGTCTCGACCACGCCGTGCGGGGTGTGCCACTTGCCCAGCCTGCCTGCGCCGTCGCGGCCGAGCAGCTCGAAGTGCACGCGCGCGCAACGGGCGCATCGTGGATAAACCTGGGCCTGTGCCGGAAGGGCCAAGCGCCCCTGCTGCCAGGGCAGGGCGTGCCCTCCGCGGAGGTCGTGGTCATCGGCGCCGGCCTCGCCGGGCTGGCCGCAGCGCGCCGGCTCGACGACGCGGGCCTGCACGTCGTCGTGCTGGAAGCGCGCGACCGCATCGGGGGCCGGGTGTGGACCGACCGCAGCGCGGGCTTCGTCGCCGACCTGGGCGCGAGTTGGATCCACGGCGACCAGCGCAACCCGCTCCTGCCCGTCGCGCGGCGCGCGCGCGTCCGGCTCCGCAGCACGGACTTCGAGCACGTGGCCCTCTTCGACGCGGAGGGACGCGTCGACGCGGAGCGGGAGCAGCGCCTGCGGAAGCTCGTCTTCGAGGTCACCGAGGGCATGGCGCGCCAGGCCCGGCGCGACCCGCGCTCCGTGGCGCATGCCCTCGACGCGGCGCTGCGCAGGCGCGGCATCCGCGGCCGGGAGCGGCGGGACGTCGCGGCGTTCGGGCGGGCCTACCTCGGCATCCAGCGCGGCGCACCCGCCGGGCAGCTCGGCGCGCGGGCCTGGGCCAGGGAGGACGACTTCGACGGCAAGGACCTGCTCGCGGCATCGGGCTTCGACCGCATCCCGCGCGCGCTCGGGCGCGGCCTCGACGTGCGCCTGCGCCACGTGGTGCGCGAGGTGCGCCACGACGGCCGCGCCGTCCGCGTCGCGACGCAGCGCGGCGCGTTCACCGCGGAGCACGTGGTCGTGACGCTGCCCGTCGGCGTGCTCCGGTCCGGGACGGTGCGCTTCCGCCCCGCGTTGCCACCGGCGATGCGCGGTGCCATCGCGCGGCTGCGCATGGGGGACATGTTCAAGGTCGCGATGCGCTTCCCGCGCGTCTTCTGGCCCACGGACCACGACCTGCTCGTCTCCCTCGCCGACACGAGCCTCTCATTCGTGGGCACGGCGCAGGCGCAGGGCACGCCCGTCCTCACCGCGTTCACCGTCGGCCCCCGCGCCGCGCGCTTCGAGCGCGCTCCGCGCGCCGCCATCGTCCGCGAGCTGCGCCGGGAGCTCGGCCGCTGGCTGCGCGTGCCCATCCCCGCCCCGCGCGCCGCGCGCTTCCACCGCTGGCGGCGCGACCCGTTCGCACGCGGGACCTACGCCATCGCGCCGCGCGCCGCGCGCGCGGACGACCGCGAGGCGCTCGGGGGCGTGGTGCGCGGCCGGCTGTTCTTCGCCGGCGAAGCCGCGCATCCCGAGGTGCCGGGCTACGCGCACGGCGCCTTGCTCACCGGCGAGGCCGCGGCGGAGAAGCTGCTGCGGGCCCGACGCGCCGCGGGTCAGCGTTAAGCCCGCGGAGCGCGCATCGCACGCGTGGACGCGCCGCGCGCCTTCCAGGAGACCTACGAGCGCCTCGACCGCGAGGTGTACGCGCGCCGGCTCCCGCCCTGGCCCGGCGCGCGCGTCGTGGACACGTTCGACGTCCTCACCGCCGTGAACGCCGTGCGCTACGCGCGGGGCTTCACCCTCCAGCCGTTCACCGTGAGCGCGCACGTGCGCGACCCCGCGCTCCTGCAGGACGCGTTCCGCCACGAGACGGCGCACGTCGGGGCGATGCTGTTCGACGGGCACTGGGAGCACGGCTTGCCCTGGCAGCGCCACGCCGCGCGGTGCGGGGCCAACCCGACCCCGACCCACGACGGCTCCTGGGCCACGCGGTGAAGCACCGCGCATCTCCCGAGAACCTTGAAGCCGGGGAGCACGCTCGCCGGGCCATGCGCCGCCCCGCGCTCGTCCTCGCGCTCGCCGTGCTCAGCATCGCCCCCGCGTTCGCCGCCCTCGGCCCGGGCACCAGCGCCACGCCGGTGAACGTGCGCGTCACGAACGTGCTCGGCCCGGCGAACGAGGTCAGCATCGCCGTCAACCCCCTGGACGCCAGCCAGCTCCTCATCGGGGCCAAGGACTACTCGCTCACGGGCGTGGCGACGTGCGGCGAGCCCGGCGGGACGGGCGCGCACAACGTGTGGGCCGGCGTGTACAGCAGCGCGGACGGCGGCGCCACGTGGCGCGAGTCGCGCATGCCCGGCTTCCCCGGCGACATCCCGCCCACCGCGCTCACCGGCTACCCGTGCAGCAGCGACCCGGTCGTGGCCTTCGACAACCTCGGCCACGCCCACTACACCGGCCTGGCGTACAACGGGTACGACCCGCTCACGCCCCAGGTCAGCTTCAGCACGGTGTGGGTCGCGACCAGCCTCGACGGCGGCGTGACCTGGCCCGTCATCACGCACCTCCAGGACCTGCCCGGCCCGACCGGATTCTTCAACGACAAGCAGTGGTTCGCCTTCGACCCCGTGACCGGCACGGGCACCGTCGTGTGGGACCTGCTGAGCTACGGCGGCGTCGCAGTGGCGAACTGCCCGCTCGGCATCGCCTGCGCCACGACGCAGGTGCGCATCGCCGGCGGGCTGCCCACCGTCGCCATCGGCCCGGACAGCGTCGTGCACGTCGCCACGAACAACGGAGCGGTCTACCACGCGAGCGCGGCGCGCGGCGCGCCCTTCGTGAACGGCCGCAACGTCGCGAGCTGGCAGCAGGTGTGCTGCCTGCCCAACACGAACTACCGCTGGATCAACGAGCCGGCCATCGGCGCGGACCCGGGCAGCGGCCAGAACGTCTACATCGCGTTCTCCGACAGCCGGCGCGACGAGGGGGACATCTACGTCATCAGCAGCCACGACGGCGGCGCGACGTGGGGGGGCGCGGTGCGCGTGAACGACGACGCGGCGGGCAAGGCGCAGTTCATGCCGGCGCTCAGCGTCGCCCCGAACGGTCGCGTGGACGTGAGCTTCCTCGACCGCCGCGACGACCCGGGCAACCGGTTCAACGTCGAATACGTGGCGAGCAGCTACGACGGCGGCGCGACGTGGCTCAACACGCGCGTCGCGGACGTCGGCAGCGACGGCACGGGCTGCTTCCACCAGGCGGGTTTCAAGTTCATCGGCGACTACCAGGGCGTGGCGAGCACGGACAGCGCGGCGCACCCGGTGTGGCCCGACTCGCGCAACGGCCGGTGCGACGTGTACACGGCCTCGGTTCCCCGCTGAGCCGTGCGGGACCGGTCCGACTTGCCTGCGACCCCTGGGCCTGCAGAGCCTGGTCGCGGGACGCCAGGACTTTGTCACCCCCCGCAGGGTGTGACAGCATGCGCGCCTTCCCTCGCACGGCCGCCGTCCTCGCGCTGCTCGTCCTGCCCGCGCTCGCCTTCGTCCCCAGCGGCGGAGCGTGCTCGCTGACCGGCACGCCCACCGGCTGTGTCACGGACTTCTACCGCGTGGAGAAGGCGAAGGTCAACCGCGTCGCGCTCGGCGCGCAGGGCTGGGGCCAGCTCGCCCTCGTGCAAGCCGGCATGTGCGGTGATGCCCACCCGGCCATGCCCGAGGGACCTGGCTCCAACATGTTCACGGATTACGGCGCGGACCTGCAGGCGCAGGCCGACGCGCTGCGCGCGGACTTCCGCGACCACACCGGGCCGGCGCTGGGCGCGTTCCTCGGGAACGGCTACGCCCGGACCGTGCTCCTCGTGCTCGACGCGGATGGCGCGCTGGAGGCGGTGCTGCTCAGCCCGCTGCCGGGCACGGTGGACGGGGCGTTGCAGGACCCGAGCGCGGCCCTCGTGGGCGGCACGGACGGCATGCAGGCCTACGCGGTCCAGACGCAGGACGCGGCTGCGGCGGGCGCGGCGTGCGCCCAGCAGGTGCCCGTGCCCTCGCTGTGAGGGACGAGTCCCGCGCGCGCTGGGCATCGCGGGCCGGGCCTCTGCGCCGCCCGGTCGCGACGCATAGCGATTTGGGAAGCTGCTCAAGTAGGCCCAAGGCTGCGTCGGGTGCGGGATCGACCATGCGCACCGCCCACGTCGGGTCCATCATCGCCATCGCCGCGATGCTCGGGACCATCCTGATCGCCGCCGTGCCCGCCGAGGCTTGCTCGTTGACCGGCAGCCCGACGCGCTGCGTCACCGACATCTACAACGCCCAGAAAGCCCAGGCCGCGCAGCACGCGGGCGGCGTCACCGCCTACGTCGGCGTGCTCCCCGGCGCGGCCCTCGCCTGCCCGGACGTGGTCCTCGTCGTGACCCCGCCCGGCGTGCCCGGCGCGCCCGGCCTCGACCCGCTCCAGCAGTACGGCGCGAACGTCAGCGGCGATGCGAGCAACATCCAGGTCACGGCCCCGCTCACCATCTTCGCCGGCACGGGCGAGACCATCAACGAGGCGTACTTCGGCGCCGTGGACGTGGTGCTGCACTACGACAACTCGCTGACCGAGATCGTCCTGCCCTTCGTGCCCGACGTGAGCGACCTGCAGCTGGGCGTCCCGCCCACGCTGCCCACGCTGCCCGACCCGAACGCGGGCGTGCAGGGCGTGGTGGACTTCGCCCAGGGCGAGGCGAGCTTCGGCATGCAGCAGGCGAACCAGAGCCTGGCGTGCATCAGCGCGCTGCCCCAGCCGTGAGCCTCAGCGCTCCACGGCGAGCAGCTCGAGCGAGGCCGGCAGGGCGCGCGCGCTGTGCGTGAGCGCGCCCAGGCTGACCCGGTCGACCCAGGGCGCGTAGGCGCCCACCGCCTCGGGCAGGATCCCGCCCGAGGCTTCGATCTTTCCGCTCCCGAGCTTGCGGAGCGCGGGCGCTCCCTCGGCCAGGCGGCGCGGGCCCCAGTTGTCGAGCAGCACCCAGTCCGCGCCGAGGCGCATCGCTTCCCGGGCCTGCTCCTCCGTGTCTGCCTCGACCTCGATGGGGCCCTGCCAGCCGGACGCGCGCACGCGCCGCAGCGCCTCCGCGACGCTCCCGGCGAGGACGAGGTGGTTGTCCTTCACCAGCACGGCGTCGAACAAGCCTTGCCGGTGCGCGACGCCGCCGCCCAGCTCCACGGCGCGCTTCTCGAACGCGCGGAAGCCGGGCGTGGTCTTGCGCGTGGCCGCGACCTCGCAGCGCGGGTTCACGGCATGCGCTAGGTCCACGCAGCGGCGCGTGAGCGTGGCGATGCCAGCCATGCGCATGACGAGGTTCAGCGCGAGGCGCTCGCCGGCGAGGATGGCGGCGACCGGGCCGGTGACGCGCAGCATCTCCTGCCCCGCCACGACGCGCTGCCCGTCGCGCGCGACGTGCTCCGCCTTCACGCCGAGGCGCGCGAACACGCTGCTCGCTTCGGCAAGCCCGGCCGCGGTGCCGTCCTCCTGCGCGACGATGCGCGCCCGGCCGTGCTCTCCGCGCGCGATGGCGCGGGTGGTCACGTCGCGCTCCAGCGGGCCCGGTCCAGGTCCCAGGTCCTCGGCGAGGAACCGGTCGAGGTCGTCCACGGCGCGCATACGCAAGCCGCAGCCATGAACCTGGCTGGGCGGGATGCGACCAGGGTCTCGCGAGGATGGGAGGGACGGCGTGCGCTTCTCGTAGGCACGGCGGGCCAGATTGTCCAAGAACGTGGCACCGGAGGGGCCGGACGGGTGGGAGAGCCGTGCCACTGCGTGTCATTCGGCAGGCTGCACCATGCTTCTCCTTCACAGGCCAGCCTTTGCTGAGAACCTTCATCCCCGCGCCTCCGGTATGCGCGGCCGTTGGGAGGCTGGGGACGGCGCAAGTTGTCCCCGTGTACCAACGGAGACTGCAAACCATGATGAAGCACATCCTCGTCGCGGGCATCCTCGCGGCCACCGCCTTCGCCGGCGTGGCCTCGGCGCTCCCGTGCCAGAGCGGCTCGAGCCCCTTGGGCTACTACAGCGTCTGCCTGTTGGGCTACCAGACGTCCCACTACCAGTATGACTGCACCGTCAACACGTGCGGCTACGACTACCACTACGTGTACGACAACGCCTACAACGCGCCCGTGAGCGCCTTCCAGAGCGCGCCCTTCGGGTACGCCGGCGTGGACGTCAGCCAGAGCACGTACAGCTACACCTACACCGAGGACTTCTTCGGCTACCAGTACAACGGCGACGGTAGCGGCAAGAACACGCACATCGGCGCGCAGACCTCGGCCGGCGGCGTGGACTTCTACCAGGGCGCCTACGACTACACCTACGGCGGCAGCTTCGGCGGCGGCAGCGGCAGCGGCAGCAACACCGATGTCGGCGCCAACACGCCCATCGGCAGCGCGGGCCTCCACCAGTACAAGTACAGCTACACCAGCGACTGCTGCGGTGGCTACAGCGGCGGTGCGACCTTCCTGCAGCTCGGCCCGCAGCAGG
>JAIVGT010000384.1 GCA_020201485.1 Halobacteriales archaeon | reverse complement strand
CCCGCCGCCCGTGACCTTGGCCACGCGGATGTTCCACACGCCCACCTGGTCCACGTTCACCACGGCGCTCGCCGGCACGCCGAGGGGCTCGGTCTGCGTCGCGGCCACGCTGCCGTCGGGGCGGAGCAGGGTCAGGCTGAAGCTGCTCAGGAGCTGCGGGTCGAGCGCGACGACGATGCGCTTGTCCCCGTTGGCCACGTTGAAGCGGAACCAGTCCTGCGCGTCGCCGTCCGGCAGCCGGCCCTGCACGATCGCGGGGGCTGTGAGCGGGTTCGCCGTGCCCGCGTCGCTGCCGGCATCGCCCATCGTCTCGACGTCGATGGTGCCGAGGGTGGGCATGGGGTCCTCGACGAGCACGGTGAGATACCAGTTGCCGATGCCGTTGATGCGCTGGACGTGCACGCGGTAGTCGCGCGTCGCATCCGCGGGCAGCACGCTGACCTCGTCGGGCGTGCCCTTGGGGATGATGCCCTTGCCGTTGACGCTCTGGGCGAGCAGGACGGAGCAGTCCGTGTCCCACGCCGCAAGGTCGAAGTCCGCGCCGTCCGCGTCCTCCGCCGGCTTGAGGACGATGCTCACGGCGTCGCCGATCTTGGCGCGCACGGTGAACCAGTCGTCGTAGTCTCCGTCGCGCAGCACGCCGGTGAACGCGCCGTTCGCCAGGACAGGGTCCTGCGTGCCGCACGCATCGGGCGCGTCGCCACCCAGGCTCGCGTCGTTCTGGGCGTTGAGCAGGATGGGGCTCACGGCCGCGCCCAGGGTGTAGTTCCCGTCCACCGCGCCCCCGTTCGCGACCTCCAGCACCCAGTCACCGGTGATGTCCACGTTGAGCTCGACGCGCGCCGGCAGGCTGCTCGCGGCGCTGACGATGCGCGGGGCGAAGTCGCCCGGCTGGCGCAAGGTGAAGGAGAACAGGGGCAGGCCGGCGCCCACGCCGGGCAGGGTGGGCACGTGGTGCGCGTCCACCGCCGCGCGGATGCTCGGCACCATGGCCGCGCTGACCTTCTCGCCGATGCTGGCGTGGATGCGGTACGCGTCCACGCGGTCGCTGCCGACGAGACGACCCTGCACCAGGGAGGGCGACGTGAGCAGGACCGCGCTCGCCGGGTCGCCCGGGGCGTCGCCGCCGATGCCGGCGTCGTTGTCGAACGTGCGCAGGACCTCGCCCAGCTTCGGCGCGCAGCTCGTGCCGGCGTAGGCCCGGCCGAGGAAGAGCTCGCCGCGGAGCTGGGCCGTGTCGAGCACGAGGTGCAGGCCGTGCACGAGGACTTCGCTGCTCTGGCCGGGTGCTCCCGAGGTCTTGACCTCGTTGAGGATGAGCGTGCCCACGCCGGCGAGGGGGATAACGGTGTTCGGGGCGATGGGCTGCGACAGGTCCACACCGTTCACGCGGATGTCGTCGAAGCTGGTGCCGGCGAAGCCGGCGTCGCTGCCCAGGGCGGTGGTGCGGCTCGTCGCGACCGCGTGCAGGCCGCGCGCGTACACGAGCCCGTTCAGCAGGCTGACCTCGGCCACGGTGCTGTTCGACACGACCCGCACGTCGGCCGGGCCGCGCGTGCCGCGCGTGCCGTCGTTCATGCCGGAGACGAAGCCCTGGAGCTGGGGCAGGTTCTGGAAGACGAGCTGCTCGGTGAGGTCGAACGAGGCCGCGCCGGCGGAGCGCACGGGCGCGAGCTGCAGGAACGGGTTGGCCGGCGTGCCCGCCTCGGCGCGCAGCCCCACGGCTTGCCCGGCGTCGCTGGCCTGCGGGGCGAGGCCGAGGATGAGGTTGGTGACCTGCGTGACGAAGTCGCCGCCCAGGTTGGCGAACGCGCCGCCCGTCTGCGCCGCCGCGTACTGGAGGTAGGGGCTGCCGCCGCCCGCGCCCACGGACACGCCGATCTCCTGGACGCCGGCCGAGGCCATCTGCGCCACCACGTCCTCGAAGTCGAGGTCGTCGGCGGTCAGGGCCAGCCCGTCCCGGCCCGGGTCGCCGCCCGTGTCCTGCCCGTTGAAGCCCGTGTCGTGCGCGCGCGCGTCCGTGAAGAGCACGATAATGTGCAGCGCGCCCGGCCGCCAGGCCACGAACTGGCTCTCGTACATGGCGCGCGTCATGGACTCCGGCTCGTCCGCGCCGCCGCTGGCGAAGAGCGGGTTGATGCCGTTCTGCACGGCGGTCGTGTCGCTCGTCAGGTCCTGGGTGAGGAGCCAGGGGTAGTCGCCGGAGCCGCCGACCGTGCCGTAGCCGGGCCAGTCCACGCCCGGGTAGTCCTTGTACTCCGCAACCCCGAACGTCGTGCCGGGCACGGCGGTGTCCACGTTGGACATGATGG
>JAIVGT010000383.1 GCA_020201485.1 Halobacteriales archaeon | reverse complement strand
GGCGTGGACCGTGTCCTCGTAGTGCAGGCGCGCCTCGCTCGGCTGGAGGGGCCAGGGGTCGCTCGCGCACGCTCGGGCATCGGCGCGCTTGCGGAGCAGGGCCATCAGTATCCGCCGCGGCCCGTCGGGCTCGTCCGGCCCTCGACCATGCCCTGCTCGCCGCCGATGGTCTTGCCCGTCCGCCCGACGTCGGAGGTCGAGGTCGTGCTCCCCTCGCTCACGGGCGGGAGCACCTTGCGGCCGACGATGCGCAGCTCGTCGCCCTCGTCCGTGCGCAGGTCGAGGCGCAGGGAGAGGAAGCGCTTGCCGCCCGCCTCGTCGTCGATGTTGATCTGGAAGCCGTGCCCGCTGACCTTGCCGCGCACCGTGAACTCCTCCAGCTCCACGTTCTCCAGCACGTCGCGCATCGCATCCCCGGCCGCGTTGAGCTGGCGGCTCGCCATGTCCGCCGGTCTCGGACTTGCCGGTGTCCACGTCCCGCCCGCCGCTCTCCCGCCAGGATTTCACCATGAGCGCACCTGGGCAGAAGGCGGGGCGGCGGGCTTTCGGGTTTTGTGGGACAACGCTCGGGGGCCGCCTGCTCGCCGCTCAGCTTGCCCGGAGGAAGCGCTGGAGCATGGGCGGGAAGTCCGCCTTCGGGATGGTGCCCTGCTCCAGCCACGCCTCGACGCGCGCGATGCAGGCATCGAGCTCCTTCGTGTCCGCGCCCACCTTGGCCAGGGTGTCGCGCTGCGCCCGGAGCTGGGGCAGGCTGACGTGCTTCCAGATGACCCATTCGTGCGGGTTGAAGTCCGTGGTCATGTACGGGTTGAGGGTGGCCAGGGCGCGCTGCTTCGCGAAGTGCATCCGGCCGAGGAAGTGCCAGGCGTAGGCCAGGGTCCAGACGACGAGGGCGAGGGTGAGCACGATGAGGGGCACGACGAAGCCGATGTCCCTGCTCGCCGCGCCGAACGTGGTCGTGTCCTTCACGAGGAGGAACGCGCTGAGGCCGACGTTCAGCGTGAGGAGCGCGATGCTCAGGATGCCGCTCACCTCCTGCACCATCTCCTTCTGCAGGCCGAGCCACTCGCGGAAGCGCATGGGCACCCGGGCGCGGCGAAGCCAGCGCGCGAGCTTAAGGGTTATGCGCCCAGCCGCGGTTGCGCCAGCGTGGCCCCCTCCGTCAGCGTCGTCATCCCGCTGTGGAACGGGAAGCCGCACATCGCCGCCTGCCTGGCCTCGCTCCGCGCGCAGACGCTGCCGGCGGACGAGGTCGTCGTCGTGGACAACGCCTCGCCCGACGGCGCCGGCGACCTCGTGGCGCGCGGCTTCCCCGAGGCGCGCTTGCTCCGCCAAGGACGCAACCTCGGCTTCGCCGGCGGCGTGAACGCCGGCCTGCGCGCGGCGCGGGGCGAGCTGCTCGTGACGCTGAACCAGGACCTGACGTGCGACCCGCGCTTCCTCGAGGCCATGGTCGCGGCCCAGCGGGCGGGAGGGGCGCGGTGCGGCATGGTCGCGAGCAAGATGCTCTACTTCCAGGACCGCTCCGTCATCAACAGCACCGGGGTGGAGGTGCTGCAGGACTTCTACTGCGAGGACCGGGGCGGCTTCGAGCGCGACCTCGGGCAGTGGGACCAGGCGGGCGAGGTCTTCGGCCCGTGCGGCGGGGCGGCGCTGTACACGCGCGCCCTGCTCGACGACGTCGGCCTGTTCGACGAGGACTTCTTCTGCTACTTCGAGGACGTGGACCTGGCGTGGCGCGCGCGCCTCGCTGGCTGGCGCTGCGCGTACGCGCCGGACGCCGTGGTCCACCACAAGCACCGCGGCAGCGAGGCCCTGCCCTCGCCCGACGCCACCCCCATGCACATCCAGCGTTGGTGCGCGCGGAACCGGGTGTGGATGGTGCTCAAGAACGCCAGCCTGGGCACGCTGCTCCTGCGCGCGCCCGTGCTGCTCGCGCGCGAGGCGAGCGAGGTCGTGGGCGCGGTCGGGCAGCGTGACGCGAGCGTGCTGCGCGGCAAGGCCGAGGCGTTGCGCGCGCTGGAGGGCACGCTGGCGAAACGCCGCGCCGTGCAGGCGACGCGCCGGGTGCCGGAGCGCGAGCTGCGGAGCTGGATGCGCCGGCCACCGCTCGCGCGCCGCCTGCAAGGGCCGCTGCCCGAGGGCAGGCCTCAAGTGCGCGACGCGCCATGAGCGCGCGTGGACACGCTCCCGGCGGACGGCTTCGACGAGCGCCTGCGCACCCTGGGCCGCGTCGCGGTCCTGTTCACCGCCGACTGGTGCCCGCACTGCCGGCGCTTCGAGCCGGAGTTCGCCGCGGCGCAGGGCCTGCCCCTGGCGCGTGCCGATATCAGCGATGAGGAGGGCGACGCGCGCTGGGAGCAGTTCGGGATCCAGGTCGTGCCCACGATCATCGTCTTCGACGACGGGAAGCCCGTGGCCCGCCTCGATGGCGTGCTCGGCCGCGGCATCAGCGCCCCGCAGCTGCGCATGTTCCTCGACGCGCAGCGCCGCGCGTGGTTCTCCAGGCCATCCTCGCTCGCCTCCTTCATGGAGCGCTGGGCGAAGTCCTTGATGGTCCGGATGATGCGGATGTCGCGGAAGCACTTCAGCACCTCCCGCTTCAGCTTCGCATCGTCGCGGAACTCAGGATTCCAATCGATGGTCCAGGCGATGGCCTCCATCGTGGTCATGCCTGGATTGCGTGGGCCGCGAGCATAAGGGTTGTGTTCGTGACGTGGGCGCTTCCCCGCGGAGGCGCAGGTTCATGGGCGTGGCGCTCGCGGCCCACGGGGCCGAGGCACGCGCCCGCTCGGCGCGAGGTCCTCGCCGCGCCCGCGCCACCCGGCTCCACCCCTGCAACAGGCTTATATGGGTCGGGGCTATCCCCGAACCCCGGCCCTGGTGCCGCATCGGTGAGCAACATGGAGCGCCCGCGCGTCGTGATGGGGTACTGCCCCTTCTGCAAGAAGCACCAGGAGCTCGACGTGGAGCGCGCGAAGAAGCGCAAGGCCAGCGAGCTGAAGCAGGGCCAGCGCCGTTTCCGCCGCGTCACCCGTGGCTACACCGGTTTCCCCCGCCCCAAGCCCGAGGGCCGCGAGAAGCCGACGAAGCGCGTGCCCATCCGCTACCGCTGCAAGAAGTGCAAGAAGGCGCACCTGCGCAAGGGCATCCGCTCCAAGAAGTTCGAGATCGCCGAGAAGCAGGCGTGAGCCCATGACCCAGCCCAAGACCGAGTCGAAGTATCGCCGCGTGAAGTGCGGCGACTGCGGCAACGAGCAGATCCTCTTCCTTCGCGCGGCCACGGCCATCAAGTGCCAGGTGTGTGGCGCGACGATGGCCGAGCCGACGGGCGGCCTGGCCCGCCTCCGCGGCGAGATCGTCGGCACGGTGGAGTAAAGCTACATAGCCCCGGGCCGCGCATCTCCAGGCAAGGAGCACCATGCCGAAGCGCAACGAGTACCCGGAGGACGCCGAGCTGGTCGTGGGCACGGTCACCGACGCCAAGGGCTACGGGGCCTTCGTCAAGCTCGAGGAGTACCCGGGCAAGATCGGCTTCATCCACATCGCCGAGCTCGCCACGGGCTGGGTCAAGTACGTCCGGGACCACGTGCGCGAGAACCAGAAGGTCGTGTGCAAGGTCATCGGCGTGGACAAGAGCAAGGGCCACGTCGACCTCTCCCTGAAGCGCGTCAACGCCCACCAGCGCCGCGAGAAGATCAGCGAGTGGAAGAACGAGCAGAAGGCGGAGAAGCTCTTCGAGATGCTCGCGAAGGAGCTGGGCAAGGACCTCACGGCGTTCTACGAGGAAGCCGGCTACAAGCTCCAGGAGACCTACGGCTCCCTCTACGCCGCGTTCGAGCAGGCGGCGGCGGACGTCGAGCAGCTCAAGGTCGATGGCTTCGCCGGCGACTGGCTGAAGCGCTTCTGCGAGATCGCCGCGGCGAACGTGAGCATCCCGTTCGTCACCATCAAGGGCGAGCTGCAGGTCACGAGCAACGCCCCGGCCGGCTTCGAGGACGTGCAGGCCGCGCT
>JAIVGT010000026.1 GCA_020201485.1 Halobacteriales archaeon | reverse complement strand
CTTGAGAAGGCCGCGTTCCCGGAGAAGGCCCCTCAGTCATATCTGCCTACTGAGCCGCAGTTGAACGCACGCTTGCCCAGGGAACCCGCGCAGGTCGACCCAGCCTACACCCCCAAGTTCGGCGTTCTGGATATCAGAGCCGCTCGCAAGGAGCGCGTCATGGCGACGGCCCGGCAGGCATACGAGGCGGACCACGCGGCATGGCAGAAGGCCGCGGCAGACGCGACGGCCCGGGCACAGGCAGAGTACGCAGCCCTCCACCAAACCTGGGAGGCTCAATGTGAAAAGATGCGGCGCGAGCACGCACAGAGCATGGCGGCATGGAAGGTGCGGAAAGAAACCTTCGAAGAGAAGCAGCGCGCGCAAAACCAAGCCATTCAGGAGCAGCGCAAGAGGTACCTGAGCCATGAGCCGGACGCCATCCGCGACTACTGCGATATGGTCCTCGCAAACTCCGAATATCCCGAAAGCTTCCCGCAGGAGTGGGACCTCGAGTTCAAGGCGGACTCGGGCATCTTGGTTGTCGAGTACACGCTCCCCGCTCCCGAGGACCTTCCTGCCCTCAAGGAGGTCAAGTACGTCCGCGCACGCGATGACTTCGAGGAGATCGAACTCGCAGATGCGGCCCGAAGCAAGCTCTACGAGTCCGTCATCTACCAAGTCACGCTGCGGACCATCCATGAGCTATTCGAGGCAGACGTCGTCGAAGTCCTCGGAGCTATCGTGTTCAATGGCTTCGTGGACACCGTGGACAAGGGCACCGGGAAGAGCATCCGACCATGCATCGTCAGCCTCCAGGCGAGCCGCGAGCCTTTCCTGGCGATCAACCTGGGCTCCATCGAGCCGAAGGCATGCTTTCGCAGCCTGAAAGGCGTCGCTGCGGCAAAGCTGCACGCGGTGGCCCCGGTCCCGCCCATCCTGACCATCGACCGTACCGACCGGAGATTCATCGAGGCGCGGCAGGTCCTCGATGGCGTGCACGAGGGCGACAACCTCGGCGCCATGGGCTGGGAGGATTTCGAGCACCTCATCCGAGAGGTCTTTGAGAAGGAGTTCTCCGCGAACGGTGGCGAGGTGAAGATCACCCAGGCGAGCCGTGACGGAGGCGTGGACGCAGTCGCGTTCGACCCCGACCCCATCCGCGGCGGCAAGATCGTCATTCAGGCAAAGCGCTACACGCACACGGTCGGCGTCTCCGCAGTCCGAGACCTGTACGGCACGCTGCTCAACGAAGGGGCCAACAAGGGCATCCTGGTCACGACCGCCGACTATGGCCCTGATGCGTATGAGTTCGCGAAGGGCAAGCCGCTTACGCTGCTGAACGGTGGCCACCTGCTGCACCTCTTGGGCAAGCACGGCTACAAGGCGCGCATCGACCTGAAGGAGGCCCGAGAGCAGCTCGGTCTTGACACGCACGGAAACAGGGAAGTCTAGGTTCGCCCCAACCGAAGTTGGGTCTGGGGTCGGACCCGTGTGCCAGTCTGAACGGGCTTCGAACCCTCCGTGCCGCACGCTTAAGCCGCCCTGGTCGCTTCCCTGCCGCACGAGGGTCCCGGCTTGCCGCTCACGGTGCGCCTGCACATCGGCCTGGCCGCCAGCCCGCTGCCGCCGCTGCCAGGTTCCTCGTCGCTCGGCGTCTATGCGGGAGGACCGGCCGTGCTCCTTCGCTGGTTGGAGACGTCGCTCGGCTTGCTCTCGGATCCCATCCCGATGAGCACCCGCGTAACGCAGTACGCCGCGATGCTCCGTCGTGCTCCCGGAAAGACGTTCGCGGAAAGCTTTGCTGCGGACGAGTGGGCGACTGCGGCGGAACTCCTGGAGCGAAGGGACGAGATGTTCCTCGCTGGTTGGGATGGTTCCAGGGTGGCCGGCCTGCCACCTCTGGTGGAGGAGCTGTCCGTCGTCGAGGGGGGGAGTGGGGGGAAGCTTGTCGGCGAAGGCGTCGCCGCGGCGGCGGCTGCACGACGCACTGCTCCCGCCCTGCCCCCCTCCGAGGCGGAGCGCGTGCGCGCGGTGCTCGCCGCGCTCGACGTGGGCCAGCGCCTGCCGGCGCATGTCGTCGTCCTCGTGGAGACTGCTGCCGATTGGCCTGCATCGTGGCGTCCGTTGCTCGCGCGCTTGACCATCCAGCCCGCGCCCCCGGCGATGCCGGCCGCTGCGCAGCGCTCAGCGCTTCGCGCGGCGCAGGGTCTCCTCCTCGGCGAGCCCGCCGCGGTCGCCGGCGTCGATGCCTCGCTGCGCGTGGCTTCGGCGCGCTCCCGCGTCGCGGCTTGCCAGGCCCTCGCCGCCATGCTCGCCGCAAATCCCGCGGCGCTCCCCGGCAGTGCCATCGTCTGCGAGGACGAGGACACCGCCCTCCTCCTCGACGGCGCGCTGTCGCGGCTCGGTGTGCCGACGACGGGGGCCGAGCGCCGCAGCGCCGCTTTGCCCCCGCTGCAGGTCCTGCCGCTCGTGCTCGCCCTGTGCTGGGAGCCGGTGGACCCCGCCATCCTGCAGCAGTTCTTCACCCTGCCGGAGACGCCGTTCCCGCGGGAGGCCGCCTGGCCCCTGGCCCGCGCCTTGAGCGAGCAACCTGGCCTGGGCAGCGGGGCGTGCGATGACACCCGGGCCAGCCTGACCGCTCCCGATCGCGACCCGCAGGGCGAGCTCGCCGCCCGCATCGCCGGTTGGCTGGACCATCCGCGCGCCCGCCGCGGGTTCGCGTTGCCGACGAGCGTCGTCGCGGAGCGCTGCGGCAAGGTCGCGCAGTGGGCCATGGGACGCGCCATGCTCCTGGAGCAGCGCGGCGAGCCGCCCGCCCTGGCCGAGGCGTTCCGCACTGCGGCCGCGCAGGCGAAGGCGCTGGGCGAGCTGGCGCAGGCGCAAGGCGCGACCATCACCGAACCGCAGCTGGAGCGCCGCTTGGACGCGGTGCGCTCCGCCGGAGCCTCGCTCGCGCCCCACCCCGCGCTCGCCGGCGGGCCTGTCCTCGTCGCCAGCCTCGCCGATGTGCCCGGGGGCACGAACCGGCTCGTCTGGCTGGGCCTGGGCACGACGGACGCGCGCCCACCCCCTTGGAGCCCCGGCGAGATCGCGGCGCTGCGCCGTGCGGGCCTCGATGTGGACGACGGCGCGCGTGCGCTGCGCGTCCGCCGCGCCGCCGAGCGCGCCGGCTTCGCCCGCGTGCAGGGCTCTACCCTCCTCGTGCGCGTGCCGCAGGACCGCGACCAGCGGCCCCATCCGCTCTGGCTGCAGCTGCGCGCCGCGCTCCCGGAAGCCGAGCGCAGCGGCGTCGCGTTGGAGGACGCTCTGGACATGGCCGGGCTGGCGCCCTGGTCGCTCGCCGCCATCCGGTCGGAGCCCATCGCGCCGCCCAGGGTGCGGGACGCGTGGGTCGTGCCGGCCGAGCTGCTGCCGCGGCCGGCATCCGTGTCCGCCACGGAGCTGGCCACGCGCCTCGGCTGCCCCCTGAAGTGGACGCTGCACTACGGCGCGCGCCTCCGCCCGGGCGCGACGGCGGAGCTGCCCGGGGACTTCCTCCTCAAGGGCAAGTTCAGCCACGCCGTGCTGGAGCGCGTCTTCCTCCCAGGGGAGGCCCCCGACCCGGACGCGGTCCGCGCCAGCGTCGCCCGCGTCTTCGACGAGCGCCTGCCCCTCGACGCCGCCCCCCTCGCGCAGCCCGCCCAGGCCGGCCCGGCGGCGCGCCTCCGCGCCGAGCTGCTCGATGCCGGCGCACGCCTGGCGGAGCTGCTGCGCGACGGCGGCTACACCGTGGTCCGCATGGAGCAGCCCCTGGACGGGACCCAGCTCCTCGGCCTGCCAGCAACCGGCGCCATGGACTGCGTCCTGCGCGCCGGGGACGGGAGCGAGGCGGTCCTCGACGTGAAGTACGCGGGCAACAAGTACCGCGACAAGCTCGCGGAGGGAAGCGCCCTCCAGCTCGCCGTGTACGCGGCCGCGCGCAGCGCGCAGACCGGGCGCACCGTGGACAGCGTCGGCTACCTCGTCATCCAGAAAGCCCAGGTGTACGCCGCCCGCGACAGCCCCCTGCGCGGCCTGCGCCCGGAGTGGCACGAGCGCGGCCCGTCCATCCAGCAGACCTGGGCGCGCCTTCAGGCGGCGCTCGACGCCGCCGGGGACTGGCTGGACACGGGGCGCATCCCCGCCCGGCCCCTCCAGGACCCGGGCGCGTGGCCGCGCGACGCGCACCTCGCCATCGAGCTGCAAGCGGACGGGAGCGTCAAGGACCCGTGCCAGTACTGCGCCTACGGCAAGCTCTGCGGCAAGGAGGATTCCGCGTGAAGCGCGTGCTGTGCAGCGCGGGCGCAGGCACGGGCAAGACGTACAGCCTGTGCGACGAGATCGAGCGCGCGGTGGTCCAGGAGCGCCTCGACCCGGCCCGCATCCTCGGGGCCACGTTCACCGTCAAGGCGGCGGCGGAGCTGAAGGGCCGCGTCCAGGAACGCTTGCTCCAGAACCAGCAATTGCCCCTCGCCGAGCGCGTGGCCAAGGCGGAGCGCCTGGAGCTCGCGGCACTGGGCACGGTGCACAGCGTGGGCCTGCGGCTGCTGCAGCAGCACGCCCTCCGGCTCGGCCTGTCGCCCGAGCTGCAGGTGATGGACGAGCCTGCGGCCGGCGCGCTCCTCGACGAAGCCATCGGCCTGATGCCGTACGAGCCGTGGGACGTGCTCGCCCGCGCCGGGCTCCGCCTCGGCATCGAGGACCCGAAGCGCCTGGCGAAGGCCCTCCTCGGCATCCAGCGCACGAACCGCCTGTCCGATGCCGCCGTCCGCGACGGCCTGCTCGGCGGGGCGGAACGCGTGTGCGAGCTGCTCTCGCCCAACGGTCCTGATCCGGCCGCCGGGCAGCTCGCCGACCTGAAGGAGCACGCGCAGCGCGCGCTCGACGGCCTCGACGCGTTGCCCGACGCGACCGCCGTCACGGGCGACGCGAAGCGCCGGCTGCGCGACCTCGTGCACCGCGACCGCCGCCTGTGGCGCGACATGGTCGAGTGCCTCAAGCTCAAGGCCAGCAAGAAGAGCGGCGCGGACGGGATGCTCGATCCCCTGCGCAGCTTCGCCGCCGGCGTTCGGCGCACGCCGGAGCTGCACGAGGACGTCCAGCGCTACGCCCGTCTCCTGGCGGAGCAGACCCTGGGCCTGCGGCAGGCGTACGAGGGGCGGAAGAAAGAGCGCGGCCTGCTCGACTTCGCCGACCTCGAGGCGCTGTTCCTCGACCTCCTGGAGGACCCGGCCGGCGCGGCCGCGGTGAAGGCATCCTTCGACCTCGTCATCGTGGACGAGTTCCAGGACACGAATCCCCTTCAGCTCGCCATCTTCACCCGCCTACACGGCCTCATCGGGAACAGCGTGTGGGTCGGCGACAAGAAGCAGGCCATCTACGGCTTCCGCGGCGCGGACAGCGAGCTCATGGAGGATGTCTGGTCCGGCGGCGAGCCCGTGTTCGGCGCGCGCCCCGGGGTGCCCGACCTCGTGGACGCTATGGGCCTGCCGGGCGATGTTCCGAAGCACCTGGACACGAACTACCGCAGCCAAGCCGGCCTGGTGGGCGTGTTCAACGCGCTGTTCGTGCCCGCGTTCGGGGAGGAGGCGAAGCTGAAGGCGCACCACCCAGCGAAGCCGGGCGGCGTGGAGCGCTGGCGCCTGGGCACGAAGAAGCTGGAAGGGGACTACGCCGCCGTCGCCGCCGGCGTGCTCGAGCTGCGCGCCGAGGGCACGCCCCTGAGCGGCATCGCCATCCTCGCCCGGACGAACGCGCACGCGCGCCAGTTGGGCGATGCGTTGCGCGCTGCCGGCATCCCGGCCATCATGCCCCTGCCGGGCTTGCTGGCGCGGCGCGAGTGCGCGATGGCCCTGGCCGGGCTGCGCGTCGTGGCCGATGCCAGGGACGGTGTGGCCTGCGCCGAGGTCCTGCATCTCCTGGCGGACGGCGCGCAGGAACCCGCGTGGCTGGAGCACCGCCTGCGCGAGGTCCGCGACGGACAGGCCGAGGTGCCGTTCGCCGGCGACCCCGTGCTCGGCCGGCTGCGCGCGCTCCCGGCGCGGACCATGGCTCCCGCCGACGCGCTCGCCGCCGTGCTCGGAGCGCTCGACCTGCCGGCGCGCATCGCGGCCTGGGGGGAACCGGACCGGCGCGCGGCGAACCTCGATGCCATGCTGGAGCTGGCGCGCGTGCTGGAGCAGCGCGCGTTGGAGCAGGGCCGCGTGCCGACGCTCACCGGGCTCGTCGCCGACCTGCGGCACGCCGAGGAAGCGGAGCAGGACCATCATCCCCTCGCGCACGGCTTGGATGCGGTGACGGTGATGACGTACCACGGCGCGAAGGGTCTGGAGTGGCCGGTCGTGGTGCTCACCGACCTGGACATGGAGCCCAAGCCCGACCCGTGGCGCGCGACAGCGGTGGGCGGCAACCCGCGCGCCGGCAAGCCGCTGGAGGGCAGGACACTGCGCGCCTGGCTCTGGCCGTTCGGCACGTCGAGCGGCCGCTTCCCGAAGCGCGTCCTGGGCAGCGGCCTCGAGGATGACGCCCTCGACGCTCCCGAGGGCCGCAAGGTGGTCGCCGCGGACACGGAGGAGGCGCGCCGCTTGCTCTATGTGGGGATGACGCGGGCGCAGGACCGCCTCGTGCTCGCCCACCGCTGGGATGGCGCGGCAGTGCACCAATGGCTCGACGTCTTCGAGGCGGCAAGCGCGTTGCTCCCAGCGCACCTGGATCCGGGAGAGCACCCGATCCCGGGCTGCGCGACGACGCTGCGCATCCGCGACCTGCAGCCGGCGGCGGCGCAGGACGGGACGCGTTCGACGGTGTGGATGCGGGAACCTATCCTCCCGCGCCACGAGGTGCCAAGGCACCGCGCGCCGAGCGCCGAGCTTCCCATGCCCGCGGTGCGCGCCCACGCACCGCTCGCCGTCGGGGCGCGGGTCCCGGTCCTCGGTGCAGCGCACGACGACTACGAAGCGCTGGGCCGGGCGGTGCATGCCTACCTCGGCGCGCTGCCGTCGCTGCGGGGCTTGCCGGAGGAGATGCTGATGGCCACCGCGGAACGGTGCCTGCGTGGCTCCGGCGCAACGACGTGGCTCTCCCCCGCAGACCTCATCGCCGCCGGGCACCGGCTCGAAGCGTGGGTCGAGGAGCGCTATGCCGGTGCGGCCTGGCACGTGGAGCTGTCCGCGACCGCGCCGTCGGCGACGGGCGCGCAGTGGAACGGCAACATCGACCTGCTCCTCGAACTGCCAGACGGCGCGCATGTCATCATCGACCACAAGGTCGCCCCGCTGCCGGTGGCGATGCTCGCGGACAAGGCGAAGGAGTTCTCCGGGCAGCTCGCAGCCTACGGGGAGATGCTGACCCGCCAAGGACGCAGGGTCGAGGCCTGCTGGGTCCACTTCCCGCTGGCAGGCGCGCTGGTGCTGCTGGAGCTGGACGTTCTGCGAGCCATCGCATAGGTTGCGCGGCTCGAAGCGACGAACCTACGATTCCCGGCAGGAGGCGTTGAAGCAGGACCGCCTGACGTGGCTCGCGGTCCACGCCTTGCATCCCAACCTGGAAACGATTTCAGCTACGGATGCGGAGGGACCGTACTCGCACGCGCAGAAGGTCGACGTGGAACCCTAACCGCGGGACCAACACGAACAACCGGAGTCTTCGAGGGGGGCGTGGGGGGAAACGTATGTCGGCGGGCGGCAGAGCATCAGGTTTCCCGCATGCGAGCCTGGCACCCGTATCCGGCGTATGGCGGCCGACCAGGTACTTTCAGCCACCTCCCCCACCAAGGACCATGAGGTCGGGGCGCGGATGACCCTCGGGAGGGCGTTGGCTCGTACGCCAACACTTATGCCCCGGGAGCGCCTGCTTGAGGAAGGTCCGCGGCTTCGCCCGGCTCGACGTCGCGGGTGGCGTGATCATGTACCGCAGCGACACGGATGGCACCTGGGTCGTGCTCGCGTCGCACCCCGATGTCAAGGTGGACAACAAGCACATGGACCGCCGCCCGCACATCCACGTGGGCGGCTGGGCATCGGCGGACCGCCGCGCGCTGCGCGCGGGCCTCGGCGCGGGGCACGTCGTGGCGGCCATCGCCCGGCACCTCGAGCAGCAAGGCTACATCGACGTCATGCGCTTGGCGGAGGAGCTGGCATGAAGGTCACGGTCCGCTCGCGGCGCACGGTTGGGAGCATCCTTGGCACCATCCGCGCGTCCTACGGCTCCGAGGCCGCCCTGCGCCGGCGCGTGCGCGCCGAGCCGCGCGACTTCGCCGCGAAGGTCGCCCTGCACGACCTCCGCGAATACCGGGGACGCAACGAGAGCGACGTCCTTGAGGAGGCCCGCTACCTCGTGTTGCCCGATGCAGCGGTGGACGAGCTCACCGTGCAGCGCATCCACCTCCTGTTCGCGGTGAAGCGCCTAGGCGGTGAGGCAAGGGGTGTGCGCGCGCTCGCCCGCGCCGCCGGAA
>JAIVGT010000183.1 GCA_020201485.1 Halobacteriales archaeon | reverse complement strand
GCCCACGCCCGCGGCCTGCACGTGCTCGGGGAAGACGAGGATGGGCGCGAGCACGAGCCCGAGCGCGAAGCCCGCGGCGCGGAGCCCGGGGTGGACCGTGGCCGGGAGCGCCAGCGGCAGGCAGGCGGCGAGGAGGGCGAAGCCGAGGCGTGTGGCGTCGTCCAGCAATCCGTGCTGGCCGGCCGGGGCGCCCGTCGGGGCCCAGACGAGGAGGAGCCAGAGCGCGGAGCCGAAGATGGCCCCGGCGCCGAGGGTGAGGGCGCTGGGCGCGAGGCGCGACTTGCCCTGCTGCCCGGCCATGCTGCCCGCGACCGCCATCATGGCCGCGACGAGCAGGCCGAGGGGGAAGCGCGGGCCGAGGGCGAAGTGGGCTTCGCCGACGGTGATGTCGTAGGTCCAGCGCATGCCGAGCCAGGCTGCCCCGTAGGCGAGGGCGGCGACCATGGCGCATGCGGAGAGGGCGAGCTGCGTGGCGCGCGGGCTGGGCGGCATCCCGATCGCGGGAACCATGCCCGGCTTGCCATAAGAACGCATGAAAAGCCTGCGCTGCGCCGCGCCCTTCGCCCCGGCCCGCGACGCTTGTCGGGGCCCGCCCCACCCATCCGCGAAGCTTTAAGAGCGCGGTCCTCGCATCCCCGCCTGCCCATGGCCGATGGCCTGCTCATCCTCCTCGTGCTCCTCAACGTGTACGTGGTGGGTCTCATCCTCCTGCACCGGGCGGGCAAGCTGCGCGGGCCCGGCCTGGAGCTGGCGGGGCCTTTGCTCCTCGTGAAGACCGAGCACGGCAAGCAGCTCATCGACCGGGTCAGCCGGCCGAAGCGCTTCTGGAAGGCCTACGGCGACATCGGCGTCGTGCTCACCTGGATCGCCGGCGTGCTCGTCATCGCCGTCCTGCTGCTGAACATCTACCTGCTCATCACGCAGCCCGCGGTGGCGAAGCGGGCGGTCACGCCCCCCGAGACGCTGCTCGTCATCCCCGGGGTCAACCCCATCATCCCCATCTGGTATGGCATCTTCGCCCTGGCCATCGCGCTCATCGTGCACGAGGGCGCGCACGGCGTGCTGGCCCGGGCGCACGGCATCAAGGTGAAGAGCCTGGGCCTGCTCATGCTCGTCGTGCCCATCGGGGCGTTCGTCGAGCCCGACGACGCGGAGCTGGAGCGGGCCCCGACGCGCGCCAAGAACCGCGTGTTCGCCGCGGGCGTGATGACGAACCTGGTCGTGGCGTTCCTCACCGTGCTGTGCGTGACGGGCATGTGGGGCGCGGCCCAGCCAGCGGCGCACGGCATGGGCGTGACGAGCATCGTGCCCATGGGCAACGGCCAGGGCGCGGAAGCAGCGGGGCTGCAGCCGGGCAGCGTGATGACCGCCATCGACGGCGTGCCCATCTACACCTTCGACGACTTCAACACGACGCTGAACCAGCACCACGCCCTCGACACGGTGCAGGTCACGGTCTGGCGGGACGGGGCCACGAGCACGAAGTCCGTCCAGCTCGCGGACAAGTACCTGTATTACCAGCAGCACGACCGGGCGAGCAACAACGAGGACTACCGGGGCAAGGGCTTCATGGGCGTGAGCACGCTGCCCGGGCCGGTCATCCAGTCGCTGCGCGACGCGCAGGCGGACCCGCTGCGCAACGGCCTGCTCGGCTTCCTGTTCTTCATCTCCCTCCCGCTGCAGGGCTTCCCCCTGCAGAGCCTGAGCCCGCTCCCCCAGAGCTTCGAGCACTTCTACGCCGTGCAGGGCGCGCTCGGCGCGCTCCCCCTGCCTCTGTTCTGGATGCTGGTCAACGCGTTCTACTGGATCTTCTGGCTGAACCTCATGGTCGGCACGTTCAACGCCCTGCCCCTGGGCTTCCTCGACGGCGGGCAGATGTTCAAGGCCTCGGTGAAGGGCGTGCTCCGCCGGCGCGCGGGCATCTCGCGCGACCGGCTGGTCGTGGAGAAGCCGGAGCTGAGCAAGCAGGTCATCGTCCGCGGCGTGGACACCGCGACGCAGGTCAAGCTCGACCGTGTGGACAAGCTCGTCCGGCGCACGACGCTCACGGTCGGCCTGGTCATCGTCGGCCTCATCCTCGTGCCCATCATCGGGCCCCGGCTCCTGTGACGGCAGGACGCCCGGTCCGCCCGCCGTGACGATGGCCCGCGCAGCAAGGTTTTTGAGCAGGCGGGCTTTCCGCACTCCCCGGGAACGTCATGGGCGTCACGTACAAGGTCGCGCGGAACTACACCCTGCAGCTGAGCATCGTCGTGCTGCTCCTCAGCGTCATCGGGGCCCTCCTCGGCTCGCACGTCCTCAACAACGTCGCGCCCAGCGTGGAGA
>JAIVGT010000025.1 GCA_020201485.1 Halobacteriales archaeon | reverse complement strand
GCAGCTGCTCGCCCGCGCCGCGCGCCGCGCCGAGCTGCGCCCGGACGAGCGCGCGAAGCCCGTGCTCCTCGTGCACCAGGCCCTGCGCTCCCTGAACCGCCTCGACCGCGCCGTCGCGCTCGCCGTGCGCGGGGAGCCGGCGCGCCTCGAGCCCTGGCGGCGGCAGTTCCTGCGCGTCGCGGCGCTGCTCGGCGAGCTCGACGTGCCGGAGCGCGAGCTGGAGCGCGACCTCCTGCCCTGGGCGGGCACGATGGCGAGCTTCCGCGACCGCCGCCGCGACGCGGAGCGGCAGGCCTTGCAGGCGGCGCGCATCGCGAAGCAATACCTCGGGCTGCCGGAGCAGCGCGGCACGGAGGAGCTGGCGCTGCGCACCGGGCATCCGGCGTGGTTCGTCGGCATCGCGCAGCAGATGCTCGGCCGCGACGCGCGCGCCCTGCTGCAGGCGAACAACGAGGACCCGCCGCTCGTCGTGCGGACGAACACGCTGCGCGCCACGCGCCCCCAGCTCGTCGAGCGGCTCAAGGCCGAGGGCTTCGAGGCCCGGCCCACGCGCTGGAGCCCGCTCGGCCTCATCGTCGAGCCGAAGGAGGGCGCGTTCCGCGCGAAGAGCTTCCGCGAGGGCTGGTTCGAGGCGCAGGACGAGGGCTCGCAGCTGCTCGCCCTGCTCGTCGGCGCCGAGCCCGGCCAGTGGGTGCTCGACGCGTGCGCCGGGGCGGGGGGCAAGACCCTGCTCCTCGCCGCGCAGATGCGCAACAAGGGCCGCGTCGTCGCGCTCGACACGCACCAGGGCAGGCTGCTCGACCTGAAGCGCCGCGCGGCGCGGGCGGGCGCGGACAACTACGAGGCGCTCGTGGTCGCGGAGGACGGCGAGGTCAAGGGCGGCGCGCGCGCGTTGCGGGCGGGCGCGGAGCCGGCGCGCTCCAGCCTGCCGCGCAAGCAGTACGACGCCGTGCTCGTGGATGCGCCGTGCAGCGGGCTCGGCACGCTGCGCCGCACGCCCGAGCTGCGCTGGCGGCACGACCCGGCCAGCCTCGCGGCGTATCCGCCGCGCCAGCTCGCCATCCTGGAGCAGCAGGTGCCGCGCGTGAAGCCGGGCGGCCGGCTCGTGTACGCGACGTGCACCATCCACCCGGACGAGGACGAGGGCGTGGTGCAGAAGTTCCTCGCCGCGCACCCCGGGTTCACGCTGCGCAGCGCGGCCGCGTGCCTGCCCGCCGAGGTGCGCACCGAGGGGCTCGTGGACAGCAGCGGGTTCCTCCGCCTGTGGCCGCACCGGCACGGCACGGAAGGCTTCTTCGGCGCGGTGCTGCAGCGCGCGGATTGACAGGCATCCGGAAGCACCGGGCTTTGTCCGCGCCCCGCGGCGTGGTGCTGCCCGGAGCTTGAAGCCCAGACGGCCCACCCCCCGTGGTGTTCGACATCTGCGCCCAAACCCTTGAGGCCCGGGCCGCACGAGGGGAGCACGTGCTCTGCCCGGAATGCCACTCCCGCAACCTCGTGCTGCGCATCGTGGCCTTGGACCACTATGCGTGCTGCGCCTGCGGCTACTACAACGGCCCCATCCCGCACCGCCCGGCGTGGGACGTCGCCTTCGCGTGAGTCACAAGCCAGCCGGCAGCATGCCGAGCTGGCGGTAGATGGTCGCCAGGTCGTAGTACACGATCTCGCCGCCCAGCCGGCCGTCCTTCGCCACGGGGAAGACGATGACGAGGCGGAACCGCACCTTCTTGCCCGTGGGCGCGAGCGGCTGGCCTCCTGGGCCTTGCAAGGGGCCGAGGTGGGTCGCGGTCGCGGTGAGCTCCTCGAGCACGTGGTCCACGCCGGCCCGGCGCGCCTCGAGGTGGAAGTCGATGTCCGGGAACGCGCCGAGCAATTCGAGGTAGAAGCGCTCGACGTCCTTCTTGCCCTCCCAGCGCAGTCCGCGGGGCACGTCCTCGTACACGGCGTCGTCGCTCACCGTCGCGAGCAGCTGCGGCAGCTCCCGGCGGTGCTCGTGCACGGCGTGCCGGTGCACCAGGGCCGCGTTCTCCTCGGGCGTGGGCATGCGCGCGGCATGCCTGCGGCCGGGCTTGACCCTGCGGTAGGAACGATGTTACCGGCGCGACGACTGGCCCGTGCGCTTCTGCGCCTCGAGGAGGGGCTTGAGCTTCGCGAGCGCGCTCGGCTGGCACACGTGGTTCTCCGAGCGGATGCGCTTCTGGCACTTCGGGCACAGGGGCCGGGGCGGCATGAGGGGCACCGAGATGCCGCGGCATGGCTTGGGCCTATTTTGCCTTTTCCGTGCCCGGACCGGGGCCGGGCGGAGAACAACGCTTAAGCGACCGGCCTAGGATGGCCCCGCGTGCCCGGCTTCCGCGACTACGACGGCAAGGCCCGCCTCGCCCTCGCGGGGGGCGTGGTCGCGGTCCTCAGCCTGTTCCTGCCCTGGCTCAGCGTGCGCCTCGGCCTGCAGCGCGCCGACATCAGCGGCTGGGGCCTGGTCGTGCTGCCGGCAACGGTGCGCGGCCTGAGCGCGCAGACCGCCGGGCCCGAGGTCTGGCTCGTCGCCCTCCTCGGCGGGCTCGCCGTCGTGGCCTGCGTCGCCGCCTGCCTGCTCGCGCTCGCGCCCGGCCTGCGGAGCGGGGCGGCCTGGCACGCGCGCAGCGGCTTGTACCTGAGCATCGCCGGCCTCGCGCTCAGCCTGGTCGCCATCGGCGTGTTCGGGGCCCTGGTCGGCCCGAAGCTGGGCACGGTGTACTTCGAGCCCGGTGCGGCCTTCGTCATCGTCGGCCTGCTCCTCGCAGCCGCCGGCTGGTCCGGCAGCGGCGCGGGCGCCACGCCAGGGCCCGACGTCTCGCCGCACAGCCCGCGGTGAGGGCCGAGGGCCGGCGGGGAGGTTTGCGCATGCGCATCGGGAGGGAGCGCCCCATGCACGCTGGATGCGGGTGCGGCTGCGCGACGCGTTGGTGCCCGCCGGCCTCGCCCTGTTCACGGTGCTCACGGGGCTCCTGGCAGTGGTCGCGCTGGAGCGGTCCAGCCTGGCGCGCGCCGGCCTTTGGCCGCACGCATACTTCCTCGCCATCAGCGCGCAGTGGGCGGCCCTCGGCCTGGCCTGTGTCGGGCTCTGCATGCGCAGCGCGCGCCCGCCGCTGCGCGTCGCCGGGCGGGCCCGGCTCGGCCGCAAGGCGCACACCATCGTCGCCCTCGTGCTGTTCCACGGGCTGATGGCGCTGGCGAGCCTGCTCATGGGCTTCGCCGATGCCCTCGTCGGCGGGCAGAGGCTGCCCGGCTACCTCGTCGACCTGCTCCCGCGCGAAGGGCAATTGCTCCTCCTCCTCGCCTGCACGTGGGGCGTGATGGTCGTCGCGGCGTGCTTCCTCTGGCTCGGCACGCGCCAGCCCGGGCTGCGCGTCGCGCACCACGCGCCGGTCGTCGCGGTGAGCCTGCTCACGGGCGCGGTCGCGTACTGGGGCTGGGGCTGGAGCCGGTTCTACTCCACGAGCCCGGGCACGTGGTTCAGCCTGTGGCACGTCGGAGCGGCGAACATCGCCGTGGACGGCAGCATCTTCTCCGCCCTCCTCGTCGTCCTGCCCCTCGTGCACGCGGCGTGCGTGGTGTGGCTCGTCGCGCGCGTCCTGCGGCACCCGGAGCAGGCCGCGGCGCGGCCGGCCCGCCTCGCCGCACCGTGACGCGAGCGGAACCCTGAAGCCCGCCGGGGCGGGTGCGCGCGCGTGCCCCCGCGCTGGCCGGACGCGCATCCCTGGCTCGTCGCGGCGTGCCTCGCCGCCATCGCCCTCGGCATCGGCCTGCGCGCAGTGAGCACGCTCACCTTCGACCTCGGCAGCGACGGGCAGAGCTACGCGGCGATGGGCGATGCGTTCGCGCGCTCCGGCAGCTTCGTGCTGCCCTCGGGGGAATGGGACGACCCGCATCCCGGCCCGGGGCCAAGCCATCACTATCCGCCGCTGTATCCCGCGCTGCTCGGCGCGGCCGACGCCCTCGCCGGGTTCAGCGCCAGCACGACGCACGCCGCGTCGCTCCTGCTGTCGCTCGCCGCGCTCGGGGTCGTGGCGTGGGTGCTGCGCGACCTGCTCGGCCCGGCCGCGATGCTCGTCGGCGCGGCGGTCGTGGCGCTCGACCCGCAGCTCATCTGGGCGACCGGCACGGCGTACTCGGAGAACCTCGTGCTGCTGCTGTTCGCGCTCACGATGTGGGGCATCCTGCGCAGCCTGGAGCGGCCATGGCTCATGGTCGCAGCCGGGTTGTTCGCCGGCCTGGCCTACCTCGCGCGCTCCAGCATGGGCGCGCTGTTCCTGCTCGGCGGCATCGCCGGCCTGGCGTGGCGCTTCCACTACGTGCGCTGGCAGGTGCTGCGCGACAAGCCGTACGTCGTCGCCATCGCCGTGTTCCTCGCCATGGTCGCGGCCTGGGCGGGGCGCAACGTGCGCGCCTTCGGCTGGCCGCAATGGCAGACGAGCAGCTACGTGGCCTCGCTCCAGACGTGCATCGTGGCCGACGTGCTGGGCGATTGCGCGCTGCACGGCGGGCCAGCCGCGGCGCGCTTCGGGCTCGCGCTCCTGGCGAAGCTGCCTTTCTTCGCCGCGATGCTCGCGCTGTGGCTCGTGCCCTTCCTGCCCGAGGCGCGCGCCTCGCTGCGCCGCATCCTCGACCAGCGCGAGAGCGGGGCGTGGCTCGCCGTCGCGCTCGTGCTCCTGCTGGGCTGGCTCGCGGCGGCCATGTTCTGGGCGGCCGAGGACAGCCCGCTCTGGTGGGCCGACAACCGGCGCTACGTGCTCATCGCGAGCGTGCCGCTCCTGCTCGCCGTGCTGCGGCACGCCGACTTCCGCGCGCGCGGATTCGCCCTGCGCGGCATCGCGCTGCTCGCCGTGCTCGCAGTCGCGAGCGGGCCGATGACGCTCGCCGGCGCGCATTTCCCCGAGAGCGCCGCGGCGCGCGCCCTCGCCCCGGAGCTGCAGCCGGGCGCGGTCGTGGCCTTCGACGGCAACGTGTCCAAGTACAGCTTCTACGCCGATCTGGGCAACGTGCGGCCGTTCCTGTGCACCTTCCAAGCCGCGCGCGACCAGCCGGCGGCGTGCCCGGCGGCGTGGCTCGTGACCGACGAAACGGGCCGCGCGGCGTGCTACGAGGCCCAGGGTTTCGCGCTGCGCACCGACCTGAGCCGCACCGGCGACCCGGCAGCATGGCCGTCGCACGAGGCGCAGGTGTGGCAGCGCACCGCCGGGCCTGGCGGCCCGTGCTGATGCGCTCGGCGCGGTCAGTACACCGTCAGGAACCCGGTCCACTTTCCGACGCCGACCTCCACCGCGTTCGTGTCGACAGGCCCGACGCCCAATGTATTCCATGCCCCGGCATGGAACGACGCGGTCAATGTGCCACCGACCTCGCCGATGTCGCCGTTCTCGACATGACGACACACCGCGGGGAGAGGCTGCACGTCGGAGGCCGGGGGAACCCAATCGCAGACGACCACGACACGCTGCATGGAGGTGCTCGATGTGAGAACGAGCTCAGTGCTTCCGATGTACGTCCCAAAAGGTACACCCTCAGCAAGCGGGGGAGGGAGCCGGAAGCCGGCAGCCCAATTGATGCTATCACGCGGTGCGGACAAGGTGCAACTGTTTTCAAAGGGTGACAACCGTGTGCATGTCTGCATGAGGGACGAGTCGGTGGAGATGATAGAGATCGTGCCCTGACTGTCGATCGTCATCCATCGCGTTCCGGCGTCCATTGCAAGACCCCCGCCGATATGGACCACGGCGAGGGCGAGAAGCGACAGAGCCACGACAGCGCTCCGCATGCATCCACCAACACGGAAAACCTATTTGAGTCTTCTCAGCAAGACGCCAACGTATTCGCTACTCCACCACCGAGGGTCTCGTACCTACTCGAGCAGGCCTGGGCCTTGTGTTTGGACCGCGAATTGCGGCACGTACGCCGATGCGCCGTTCGCGCAGTCATTCGGTAGAGAGACCACGAAAGCAGCTGCAACCTTTCCCTCGGCAGAACTTGCTCGCAGATGCAGTGAACTGCAGTCGTTCGGTGGGGCCTGCTTGATTGCGTCTGCGCCAAGCGCAAGATCATCCGCAACCAACGCACGCGCCATGATTGAAGGATTCGCCGTGTTTGCTTGCCCCACCACTGCGTAGACATATCGCCAGACTACGTGGGGCGGAAAACCTGTCTGATAGGATTCATACCACCCCACACCGACTCTTCCAGGAGTCCCACCGACAGCGGCTGGCACAATTGCCTTCAATATGCCCGAGCCGCTGACTTGGAAAGTCGCCGACCATCCGGTCCCGAGAAGACGATAGAGATAGATGTGCGCACCATCGGAGTACACGACGTAAATATTGGTGCCGCTGTCTTGTACGACGCGCGCATTCGTTCCGAAAATCGGCAAGGGCGAGGACGTGCTCCAACTCGAATCATTCGGATGCTTCCAGTACATCGTTAGACTTGTGTCAAGTTCGGCACCAACCGGCGCGTAGATCATGTCCCCCGAAGTAATCAGGATATCCTGGGCCTCCTGTGGGAGGGGAACAACGTCGGTCCACGTATTGGATGCGCTTGATAGGCCCGGATATGTCCGACGTGATTGGCACTCTCGCCATCCTCAAGGTACGTCGTACCGACGCTGCTAGTGAAGAACCAGGGCCGATCGAAATCCCAAAAGATAGCCGGCCTCCATTGTCCATTCTCGAAAGCTGCGACGCCACCATTCTCAGCATAGAAAAGCTGCGTCGAGGATGCGGCGCATACTGTCGCATCTTGCCCACTGCTAGGGGCAGGAGAATTCTGGGCGACAAATTGCGCAGTATCATCGGCTGCCTTCCATAGGCGGCCGACTTGGCCGCAATCACCATCATTCGCAGAGTACCACAAAGCCGAAGCTTGATACGAGAACATTGGTTCGCCACCATGAACGGTGGGGTCCAAGAGCGATGTTCGAACAGGATATCACTGACGGAAGACCCGATGGGCGCGGACAAGACAGCCAGAATCACGATCCAGCCGGCATCCGCGGCACTCTCATCTGGAGCCTGTTTGTCCTACTTCTCATCGAATGTCGTTTGTCACTTCGGTGAAATACTCACGACTCAACATCACGGCGTGCGCTCCTCGCGCAGCAACCCGCTGACCTCGAGGAAGCGGTTCGCCTGGCTCAGCAGGTCCTTGGCCGTCTTGAACGTCAGCTTCTGCAGCGCCTCGTCGAGCGTGACCCAGGCGTGGTCGAGGTGCTCGTGGCTGATCTTGATGCCCTCCTGCTGCACCTCGACGAGGAAGAAGTGCACGTCCTTCTTGACCAGCTGCTGCCCGCGGCGGTAGTGGTACGTGACGCGCTGCTTGAAGCCCACGATGTAGTCCTGCTGCTCCGGGCGCAGCCCCGTCTCCTCGTGGATCTCCCGCTTGCTCGCCATCAGCGGGGTCTCGCCCTCCTCGACGTGGCCCTTGGGGAAGTCCCAGTGCCCGGCCCCGTACTTCAGGAGGAGGTACTGCACGCCGCGCGGGGTGCGGCGGAACACGATGCCCCCGGCGCTCACCTCCTGGATGGCCACGCTGCGGGCATCGCGCCCTGGGCCTTGAAGGTTCTGCGTCGGGGCGCAGCCGGCGGCTAGTTCCAGAGGCGTTGCGCCGCGCGCAGCTTCTGCACGCGGTCGGCCGTGTCGCGGAACTGGCCGAGGATGTCCTGCATCATGACGCCCACGAGCTGGTCGCGGAACGCGGCCGTGATCTCGTAGTCCTGGCAGAGCAGCTTCTCCGGCGGCAGGATGCGGCCGAGGGCGCAGTTGCCCTCCTGCCAGCGCGTGCAGTTCTTGCACGAGGCGACGAACAGCGGCTTGCCCTGGCCGGGGCCGGCGGTGTTCGTCGGGGCGGTCGGAGGAGCAGGCGCGGTGGGCGGGATGGGCTCGTCCACGATGCGCCCATCGGTGCCGTGCGGGCTTGAGGATTCAGGTCCAGCCATCGCCCATCGCCTTGCCATGTCCCGCAAGCGCGGGCTTCACTTCCGGCGCAACCGCACCAGGCTCTCGAGCGCGGGCTGCATGACGCGGATGGGGTCGGCGTCGGCCTCGGCTTCCGCGCCGCACACCTGGCCCATGGCGAAGGACAAGCCCAGGCCCTGCTCCGCCGCGAGCACGAAGCGCTCCGCGACGTCGAGCGAGGCCGCGCCCAGCTCGCGCAGGAGCTGCTGCGTGGCGAGGAGGCATTGCTTGCCCTGGCACGGCCCGGTCGCGACGCCGCAGAAGCGCTTCACCGCCTCCAGCTGGCCCTGGCCTGGCGGCGCTGGCGGGAGAAGCAGCGCGCGGCCGGCGCGGCGCGCACGCGGGGCGGCACGACCATCAGCGGCGACGCGGTGGAGCGGCGCAGCGGCCTGCGGGGGTTGAGCAAGATGCCCCAGCTCAAGGCGCCGAGCATCCGCAAGCTCCGCAAGTGAGCCGCATCAGCCGACGAGGAAGTAGTCCCGCAGGAACTGCAGGTCCACGCCCTCCACGATGACGTGGAGCGTGATGAACACGATGACGAGCATGCCGAGGAGGAAGTGCGTGAAGCGCCACGTGGCGTAGCCGTAGTTCTTCGCGATGCGGTTCTGCAGCGCGCCGGTGAAGCCGAGGCCGATGACCGCAGCGAGCGTCCCGGCCCCGAAGATGAGGCCCTGCGTCCACTGGTACGTCGTCTCCAACAGGAACAGCGTCATGTGCGTGAGCCCGATGAGGAGCAGGACGTAGCTGAGCGCGTTGTGCCAGAGCACGCGCTGCCGGGCCGCGCCCACGCGTTGGTTGAGCCAGCGCACCGTGCCCCCGCCGAACGTGCCGCCGAGGATGAGCGAGGGGGGGACGAGGAAGAAGCCGGTCCAGCCGAGGAGGAATCCCCATTGCCGCTCCAGCTTCTGCAGCGGGTCGGCGCTCACGTCGATGAGCCCCGCGCCCGCCTTGGCCACGCGCAGCGTGGTGCCGACGGTGAGGGGGAAGCTCTGCACCTTGCTGAAGTTGCCGTTGTCCACCGCCTGCTGGTCGGTGTGCTTGTAGTAGGCCCAGCCGAGCGAGTGCAGGCCGACCACGGCCGGCCCGGCGGCGAGCGCCCGGAGGTGGAACGTCACGTTCGCCATCGCGCCCGCGGGCAGGGTGCGCCCGACGGGCACGAACACCTCGGCGCTGCTGCTCGTGTTGTAGTTCACGTGGATGCCGAGCGTGAACGCGTCGTCCACGGGCGCGCCGTCGGTGAAGTGCACGATGGCCTTCCACGAGCCCATGCCGCCGTCGAGGATCTGCGCCTGGTCGAGGCGCATCTCCTCGTGCGCGACGGCCAGCCGGCCGCCCGCCATGCTGCGGATGCCCTCGGTCGACGTGTCCTCGATGGTCTTGTTGAAGGTGATGTTGCCGCCCGGGGCCTGCACGAAGAGGTCGAGGTCGTTGCCGTTCAGCGGGCCCTCGGTCCCGGCGAGGGTGACGACGATCTCCGTCGCGTTCACCTCGACCGGGAACTCGTATTCCTTCTCCTGCTGGTAGGCCACAGTGTCGGTGTACTCCTTCGCATACGGGTCGTGCCCGCCGACGAAGGCGAGGTTCGGGGCTTCGCTCAGGTTCAGCGCCACCTTCAGGTTGCGCATCTCCTGCTTCCACGCCACCTGCACCTGCACCGGGAAGTCGAACTCCTGGCCTGCGGGCACCTCCACGATGGGGCTGGGCACCATGAGCACGGTCGTGCGGAAGGGCGGCGTCTCGGCGCTGTGGTGCCCGAAGCAGCCGGCGTTGTCCACGTCGAGCTCGATGGCGTCGAGGTCCTGGGCTTGGGCGAGGAGGGGCGCGACGAACAGCAGCCCCGTGCCTCCGAAGAGGAGCAAGGCGAGGCCGATGCGGGCGCGCTTGCCCAGGCGCATCGCGGGCGCATCCGACGCCGGGATATATAAGTGGATTGGAGGCCGCGTGGGTGCCATCACGGGAACGCGTCGGCGGCGCGGCGCAGCAGCTCCGCCCACGGCGCGCACGTCGGGCATGTCGGGTCCAGCCCCACGAGCTCGAGCGCGACCTTGCCGGCGCCGGGCTGCTTGCGGAGCACGACCTCGAGCGCGCAATCGGGTCCGTGCGGCGGTGCGGGTCCCTGCGCCTCGGCGACGCGGAAGCGCGGACCGGGGTCGCGCGCCTCCGGCGTCGCCGGAGCAGCCACGGGCTCGGCGCTCGGCAATTGCCAAAGGGCGCCGACCCGTTCGAGGAACAGCGGCGTGCGCACGCGGTAGTCCTTCAACAATTCCAGGCCCTTGCCCGTCAGATGGTAGCGCGTCTTCCCCCGCCCCTCGGCGCGGTCCGCCTGCAGCACGCCCTCCTTCTCCAAGCGGTTCAGCATCGGGTAGACCTGGTTGCGGTTGGGCGGCGCGCCGAAGGCTTGCTCCAGCTCGCGCAGGAGCGCGTAGCCGTGCTTCGGCTCGCGCGCGATGGAATCCAGGATGAGGGCCTCGAGCAGGCCCCGCATCAGCTTCGGCGTCGCTTCCCCCAAGGCCAAACCCCACGAAAGGCGACTTTTTGTACGAGCATGTTAAAAATGAAGTTTGTGCTTGCGTGGCGAACCTATTGGGACCTGGCCTCTGGAACATCTATCAGGCGATTCGTACCCGTCAGGTCAAGATTTATACGAAACAGCGGAGAAAATTGGTCCAGTTGTCCATCCAATTGTGATAGTCCCATCCCACAAAGTGATAAATACGCAAGTCGACCTTCGAGGCGACTTGCCGGTGGAACACATCGGCCTTGAGGGTGAGGGAAGGACATGCTGATCCGGACCGAAGAGGACCGTCTGAAACGACTGGCCGAGGCGAAGGAGATCAAGGTCAAGATCCCGCTGGAGTTCCACATCAAGCTCCACACGCTGAAGGTGCTCAAGGGGCAGAGCATCTCGGACACGGTGGAGCTGGCGTTGGGACGCTACTTCCAGGCGCTGACCGTGGAGATGGCCACCGCGGCCCCGGCCGCGGAGAGCCTGATGTTCCACGCGGAGCTGGCCCACCCGGAGATGCCTCACTAAGGGCACCATCCCATCGTCGCGTGGCGCGCGGGCGCCTCCCCCCGGTTCGTCTCCCGCGCGCCCGCCTGCTTTTCCCAAACCCTGATGCCTCAGCGTTGGCTTTCCGGCGCCATGGCCCTGAAGGTCGCGCCCTCCATGCTCGCCAGCGACCTCGCGCGGCTCGCGGACGAGGCGCAGCGCATGGAGCAGGCCGGCGCGGACTGGCTGCACATCGACATCATGGACGGCCGCTTCGTGCCGAACATCACGATGGGCATCCCGGTCGTGCAATCCCTGCGCAAGCACACCCGCCTGCCCCTGGACATCCACCTCATGGTCCAGGAGCCGGAGCGGTACGTCGAGCGCTTCGCGGAGGCGGGCGGCGACTACATCGTGGTGCACGCCGAGGCCACGACGCACCTCCACCGCACGCTGCAGCAGGTGCGCGCCACGGGCAAGAAGGCCGGCGTGGCGCTGAACCCGGCCACGCCCCTGAGCGCCATCGAGCACGTGCTCGACGAGCTCGACCTGCTCACCATCATGAGCGTGAACCCGGGCTTCGGCGGGCAGAAGTTCATCCCCGGCGCGCTGCCCAAGGTGGAGCACGCGGCGAAGCTCCTCGGCCCCCGCCTCGGCCGCGTCGAGCTGGAGGTGGACGGGGGCGTGACCGTGCAGAACGCGCCCGCCTGCCGGTCCGCGGGGGCGAGCGTGCTCGTCGCCGGCACGAGCGTGTTCGGCGCGCCCGACGCGCGCGAGGCCATCGCCCACATCCGCGGGCGTGCCTGATGGCCCTCGACCCGTTCTTCCTCGCCGGATTCGTCGTCGCCGCCCTCCTCGCCGCGCTCCTCTGGGCCCCGCGCCCCCCCGGCCTGGGATGGGTCGGCGCGCTCCTCATGGCCTACCCGCTCGGCCGCGCCTTGGCCTACGCCGCCGAGGTCGCGCCCCGCGTGCTCGCGAACCCGGTGCTGCAGCCCGTGAGCGCGCAGGCCCTGCTCCTGCAAGTGGTCCACGACCTCAGCTTCGGCCTCCTCCTTCCGCTCGGCGGCGCGCTCCTGCGCTGGCGGCACCGCGCCACCGGGCGCGTGCACGATGCGCGCGACGCGGTCGCAGCGGCGCGCGCGGCGCTGCTGCCCGCCGGCGTCGGGCGGGGTGCGGCGGGCCGCGACGCGGCGCTCGACGCCCTCGCCCTCCTCGGCGTCACGCTCCTCCTCCTGCTCCTCGGCCTCGCCCTGGGCGGCGTGGTGCCCGGCCTGGGCATGGCGAACGAGTCCGCGGTGTGGGCGAACCTCACCCTGCCTCTGCTCCTCGCCCTCAGCCTGGCCGCCGCGGTCAGCGAGGAGTTCGTGTACCGCGGCCTGCTCCTGCGCGCCCTGGAGCGGCGCGTGGCGGGGTGGGCGGCCTTGCTCATCCAGGCCCTGGCCTTCGGCTTCATCCACAGCGGCTACGGCAACCTGGCGCACGTGCTCGGCCCGCTCCTCTTCGCCCTGCTCATGGGCCTGGTGGCGCAACGCGTCGGGCTCCTCGCCTGCGTCGCGGTGCACGCCGGCATCGACATCGCCTACCTCGCCCTGGCTGCGCCGCAGCTCCAGCCGTGGAGCCTGGCCCTGCCGGGCTTGCTCGCCCTCGCCGGCCTGGCCAGCCTGGCCCTGACCCGGGGACGCGCCGTCCGTGCCGTGCTCGCCCGGGCCCCATCGCGCGCTTGAAATAGAACGCGTGCGATGCAGCGCCATGCGCGGTCCGGCGCTCGCGCTCCTCCTGCTCGTCGCCAGCTTGGCCCAGGCCACGGGCGTGGACCTCGCCGTCGTCGGCGCGCCTCGCTACACGCCGGGCGACTTCTGGGTGTACCGCGTCACGCTCCTCGCCGGCAACAACACCACCTTCACCCAGAACCAGACGACGACCGTCCTCGACGCCGTGACCCTCGACGGCGCGGCGGCCATGCGCACCGTCACGGTCGGGGCCACGGACGCGGACAACCCCGGGGGCCCACCGGTCGGCCCGACGCACATCCACCAGGAGGAGCGCAAGACCATCTGGCTCGACGCGCAGCAGCGCATCCTGCGCATCGAGGACGACAGCACGCAGGTGCAGAGCGCGCGCGCCTTCACCGTGTTCACGAACACGTCCCAGGACTGGGCCTTCCACCAGCCCATGGACACGTTCGCCTTCCCCATCCTGCGCGGGGACGCCTGGGTCGTCATCACGAACGCCACCGTCACGCGCAACGTCAGCTTCAGCACCATCACGAGCAACGAGACGCGCAACACGTCCCAGCCCGCGAGCACGCAGAACATCACGCAGGTGAGCGGCGCGCAGTGGCTGCGCAACGACGTGTGCGGCCACGCCAACAGCTGCAACCTGGCCGGCGAGTTCGACGTCGTCGTGCTCCTCGAGCACAGCGGCAACAACACCCTGTTCGACTTCTACAGCCCGCTCGTGGGCAACCTGGTGCGCCGCGAGATCTACAGCGAGAACGGCAGCCTGCTGCAGACGGTGTTCCTCACCGGCTACCAGTTCCAGCAGGCCCCCACGCCCACCGGCACGCCCGGCGGCGGGCCGGACCTGAGCCTGACGCTCGTCGTCGTCGCCGTCGGCATCGGCGCCCTGCTCGGCCTGGTGGGCGTGGCGGCGTGGAAGCGCAAGCAGCGTCGGGAGCTTCCGCCTCAGGGGCCGGGCGAGCCCCCCGCTTCGCCCTGACGCCGCCGCCAGGCGACGAGCGCCAGGGCCCCGAGCACGAGGCAGCCGGCGAGCGCGAGCCCGAACGCGCCGCGCAGCTCCACGCTCTGCCCCAGCGCGCGCGGGGCGATGCCGGCGAGGGCGAGCTGCACGGCCATCATCGCGCCCACGAGCGCCATGGCGAGGAGCAAGGGCGCCGGCCAGCCCTCGGCGATGCGGCGCGCCGTCGCCGCCAGCTCCACCTCCTGCGCCTGGCCCACCTGCGTGACGTGCGCCCGGGGCAGCTTGCCCAGCCGCTCGACGCGCGCGTGCAGGGCGCCGAACTCCACGTGCAGGAGGAAGAGCGCCGCGCAGCCGACGTAGAGCGGCCAGCGCTCCAGGGGCGCGCGCGGGTCGTAGGCCGGGGC